>LUZZ01000423.1 GCA_001603845.1 Syntrophobacterales bacterium Delta_01
GACGCAGACGTATTTCTTATTATACTGATTTTTCATATCAATCCGGCATAAGGGATATATTCACCGCACAGGGCGCAGAGGACACGGGGAGCCGGGGAATGCCGCCGACGGGATTTCCCGAATCGCGGCGATGAGTGATTGAGCCCTCTCTGCGGCTCCGTGTACTCCGTGATTCAGTAAGTTAATAATTTTATCGGTATTTGGAGCGGAATTCTACAAGATGAAGCAAGCTCGGCGCGGCATTTTTTGCAACCGCACGCTCAACCTCAATGCGATTCGTGCCATCGGCTACGACATGGACTACACTCTCATCCACTACCGCATGGAGTCCTGGGAGCAGAAGGCCTACAGCTACATCAAAGACGGGCTGGAGGCTTCGGGGTGGAGGCTGGACGGCCTGGAGTTCGATCCCCGCCTGGCGATGCGGGGGCTGATCATCGATGTCGAGCTGGGAAACGTGGTCAAGGCCAACCGGTTCGGCTACATCAAGCGGGCCTTCCACGGCGTGAGGCTCATGGAGTTCGAAGAACAGCGCAGGAGCTACCAGCGCGTGCTGGTGGATTTGAACGAGCCCCGGTGGTACTTCCTGAACACCCTGTTTTCCATTTCCGAGGCGTGCATTTTCATGCAGCTCGTCGATTTGTTCGACAGCGAAAAGCTTCCGGGCTGCATGGGCTACGAGGACCTGTTCAGGAAAATCCGGCGCGCGGCCGACGTGGCCCACATGGAGGGGCTGCTCAAGGCGGAAATCATCGCCGCGCCCGAAAAGTTCATCGAACCCGACGAGGAAACCCCCCTCGCCCTGCTCGACCAGAAAAGAGCCGGCAAGAAGATCCTGCTCATCACCAACTCCGAATGGTCCTACGCCGCCCCCATGCTCTCCTACGCGTTCGACCGCTTTTTGCCCAAATCCTGCGGGTGGCGCGACCTTTTCGACATCCTGATCGTGGGGGCCAGGAAACCCGATTTTTTTTCGCACAAGATGCCCGCCTTCGAGGTGGTGAACGAGCAGGGGCTGCTGCGCGAGCACCGGGGGCCTCTGGTGCCGGGGCACGTGTACCTGGGGGCCAACGCGGCGCAGGTCGAGCAGAGCCTGCGGCTTACCGGCGAGGAGATACTCTACGTCGGCGACCATATCTTCGTGGACGTTAACGTTTCCAAAAGCGTCCTGCGCTGGCGCACGGCCCTGGTGATCCGGGAACTGGAAAGGGAAATGGCGGCCGTGGAGCTTTTCCGGCCGCAGCAGGAGGAACTGACCGCCCTGATGGACGAAAAGGAGTCCATGGAGTCGCAGTATTGCTCGCTTCGGCTCATCGCCCAGCGGGTCCAGAAAAAGTACGGCCCCCGGCCGGCCGGGGCCGACCTGCGGGAACTCCAGGTGCAGATGTCGGAGCTTCACAACCGCATCGTGGAGATCGACGCCCGGATCGCCCCCCTGGCCCGGGCCGCCGGCGCTCTTCTCAACGCCAACTGGGGCCTGCTCATGCGCACCGGCATCGACAAGAGCCACATGGCGCGGCAGGTCGAACGCTACGCGGATATTTACATGGCCAGGGTATCGGATTTTCTGTACTCGACTCCCTTTGCCTTCGTGAGGTCGAGCCGCGGAAGCCTGCCCCACGACTCGTTTTAGGGATTTGCCCGGATGCTCGGGGGCTTATGGAGCACATAGGCCGGCCCGCAATGCTGTTGACTTTAAGCTCCTCCCCCTTTGATGGGGGAGGC
>LUZZ01000006.1 GCA_001603845.1 Syntrophobacterales bacterium Delta_01
GGCAAAAGGGGTGCCAGGAGGGAAGGGGAGGGCGATATATTTATAAATACTGTTATATCGAGTACTTATGGATGGATCGCGAAAAACCGGTTGGCAATCGGTGGGGGTTGAGATATTTAAACGATTAAACAGCATTTAAACGTTGTAGCGGAGAGCCCCATGAAAGAACAGGAAATGAACCGGTACCTCAAGGAGATCATCAACACCATGCACGACGGCGTGGTGCTCATCTCGCCCGACGGGTCCATACTCATGGTGAACAACGCCATGGAGCACATATCGGGATATACCCGCGACGAACTGATCGGGAGTTCGTGTTCGGTCTTTCGGTGCGACAGTTGCCGGAGGGCGCGGGAGGGAGGAAAGGGAAGCTGGTGCGATCTGTTCGGCACCGGCCGCACTCCCCGAAGGTCCTGTTTTATCGTCCGGAAGGACGGGTCCTGCGTCCGGGTGCTCAAAAACGCCTCGCTGCTCAAAAACTCCGCCGGCAAGGTGCTGGGGGCCGTGGAAACGGTGACCGACATTTCGGAAATCGAGGAACGGGACGAAAAGATCGAGCAGCTCTCGAAGCTTCTGGACGGCGGGTCTTCCTTCTACGGCATGGTGGGCGGATCTTCGGCCATGCAGCGGGTTTTCGAAATCGTGCGCAAGGCGGCCCAAAGCGAGGCCCCGGTGATCATCTACGGCGAAACGGGCACCGGCAAGGAACTGGTGGCGCGGGCCATCCACGCCCTGGGAAGGCGAAAGGACGGCCCCTATATTCAACTGAACTGCGCCGCGCTCAACGAAGCCCTGCTGGAAAGCGAGCTGTTCGGCCACGTCAAGGGGGCGTTCACGGGCGCCTACACGCACCGGAAGGGCAGGTTCGAGGCGGCCGACGGCGGGGATATTTTCCTGGACGAGATCGGAGACGTTCCCCTGTCCATCCAGGTAAAGCTTTTGAGGACCATCGAGACCAAGCAGTTCGAGCGCGTGGGCGACCATCAGCCATTAACGGCCGACGTGCGCATCATCACCGCCACCAACCGGGACCTCGACCAGCTCCTCGCGGAGGGGAAATTCCGCGAGGATTTCTTTTTTCGCATCAACGTGGTACCCATCCATCTGCCCCCGTTGCGGGAGCGCACGGACGACATCCCCATGCTGGTGGACCACTTCGTGCGGCGGCTCAGGAAAAAGAGCGGCAGGGATATTTCGGGGCCCGGCGCGGCCGCCATGGACATCTTCATGAACTACCCGTGGCCGGGAAACGTGCGGGAACTCAAGGGCGCGCTGGAATATGCCTTCGTGGTGGCGGAAAAGGGGCCGATCCTTCCCGAACACCTCCCGTTCCGGATGAAGCGGCCGGAACCGGCGCTCGAAAGCTGCGTGCGGGAACCGGCGGCGTTTTCGCCGGGGGAGCGGGAAGAGCTGATCGAAGCCCTGCTGAAAAGCGGCGGCAACCAGACCCGCGCCGCCCGGATGCTGGGAGTCAACCGGGTCACGGTGTGGCATCGCGTAAAAAAACACGGAATCGACATTCGGCGGCTGCTGGAGGCCGGGGCCGGCGCTCCGGCGTCTTCGCAGCCATAGGCCAGGGCCATCGACTTGGGAGCCGACATGGAAACTCAGTGGAAAATCCTGCTCATTGACGACGATCCCGGAATCCTGAAAGTCATGAAAATCACCATGGAAGAGGCCGGTTACCAAGTGTTCACGGCCCTGGACGGCGAAAGCGGAATCGAGGTGTGCAAGACGGAGCAGCCCCCCATCGTGGTCACCGATATCCGCATGCCGGGGATGGACGGCCTGGAGCTGCTGCGGCGGGTCAAGAAGGTGGCCCCCGACACCGAGGTGATCGTGGCCACCGCCTTCGGCGAAAGCGAGAACGCGGTAAGGGCCCTTCAGCTCGGCGCCTCCGACTTTATCGTCAAGCCCATCAGCCACAGCGCCATGGCCATTGCGCTCCGGCGGGCGCAGAGACGGTACGCGCAGCGGCGGGAACTCCAGGAGTACACGGCGCTCATCGAAGAGCGGTGGATGGTAACGGCCGAAAAGCTCGCCAGTACCTTCCAGTTTCAAAAACTGCTGATCGAAAGCTCGCTGGACGGCATCGCGGCCTGCGACCGCGAGGGTAAGATCATCGTGTTCAACCGCAGCATGGAGGACATGATCGGCGTCCGGCGGGACGACGTCATGCACGCCATGGCCTTCGACCAGCTCTTCCCCCCCGAAGAGGTCGAAAAATTCCACGCCATGCTCGCCTCCGAGGAATTTGGCGGCCGGGAAAAACTGCTCCCCTACGAGACCTGGCTCGCCGCTGTGGACGGCGCGCGCATTCCCGTGCAGCTCTCGGCGGTGGTGATGTACCAGGAAAAGGAGGCGCGCGGGATCGTGGGTTTTTTCCGGGACCGGCGCGAGCGGCGAAAGATCGTGGCCGACCAGGCCCGGATACTTCACCAGGACAAGATGATCTCGCTGGGAAAACTGGCGGCGAGCGTCGTGCACGAAATCAACAACCCCCTGGCCGGAATCCTCAACTACGTCCGCCTCATGAGCAAGATCCTGGGCCGCGGCGGGGCGCTGTCCGGCGATCCGCTCGCCAAGTTCCAGGGCTATCTCACGCTGACGGAAAGCGAACTCAGCCGGTGTTCGAAGATCGTGTCCGGCCTGCTGGCGTTCTCCCGAACGTCCAAGCTCGAATTCGGCCCCGTGAACGTCAACGAACTGATCGGCAAGTGCATCCTGCTCAGCCAGCACAAGCTGACCCTCCAGAACATCAAGGTGGAAACGGACCTCAAGGACTCGGTGCCCCCCATAACCGGCGACGGCAACCAGCTCCAGCAGTGCATCATCAACCTCATCTTCAACGCCATCGACGCCATGCCCCAAGGCGGGGCACTGACGCTCGCCAGTGGGTTCGATCCGAAAAAAAAGGTGGTGAGCATCATGGTGCGGGATACCGGGAGCGGCATCGCCAAGGAGGACCTGCCTTACATCTTCGATCCTTTTTACACCACGAAGACGGAAGGCAAGGGACTGGGGCTGGGGCTTTCCACCACCTACGGCATCATCGACCGCCACAAAGGGGTCATCCAGGTCGAAAGCGAACCAAGCCGGGGCACGCTGTTCCGGATAGAACTCCCGGCGGGAGCGGATTCAAAGGTTTAGGGATTTTAGAAATGAGGGGATTTCCGGGTTCGGAAGGGGTGGGCGGCTGTGACGATGGAGATAAAAATCTTCGCATGTCCCGCCCCTCATGAAAACCTCTTGCGCTTCGCGCCCGAAGATCAATCCGATCTGCCCGTCAATAGCTAACTTTACACGCACATGTAAGGTAGGCTTAAGTGTTAGTCTGCTGGCTTTTGTTCACAGCCTGGTGCGGCTATGGCCGGGCAGGGGCTATTCGTGATTGAGACCATCAAGGACGGGGCAGGCGCGTGATTCCACACGAAAACTCGGCTCGGTCCATCAGTTCTTGGAAACACTCTCCCCCAAAATTTATAAGAGGAACAGCGCAGCGCCAAATCTTATATACAATGGTACCCACCGCAATGACGAAGGGGCTATCTGACCCGATGGCCGAGTACAGCTAAACTCTTGCACTCCGCGCCCGGATATACGAGCTATCTAGGCCCCCCGCTTTCCATTTGATTTCTTGCTGTATTTCTCCTTGACCCGGAGCGATTAACCATTTAATGATCTCTACCAAATCTCCCGCTCAAAAACAGCCCTGAGAATTGCGCTGCACGAACTCCGAAAGGGGGTGGATCATGGCTTTTTCACTGGTGTCCGGTTACAAGTAGCTGTAATTCAAGCACAATTGTGTGCCATGTCGCTGG
>LUZZ01000424.1 GCA_001603845.1 Syntrophobacterales bacterium Delta_01
GCGTACAGTTCGTCGAGCTTCTTCCTGGCGGGCTTGAAATACACTTCGTTGTATTCGGCGACCACCTTGTCCAGCTTGCCGAAGTGCCCGTCCACCCAGGCGTTGGCGTGGCACTGGAGGCACACGTCCTTCATCTTGGCCCGTTCCGTTTCGGGGTTGGTCTTGGCCGGGAAGGCCTTAAAATCGGGCGGTCGGACGGTGAGGGGCGCTTGCAGCTCCCAGGCCAGCCTTTCCGTGACGTCATGGCTGGTCAGCACCTTGCCCGACCCGGACATGTGGCAGACGGCGCAGGTGGGCGCCCGGTAATCGACTCCGGCCGTCCAGGTGCCGGGAGCGGCATTCCAGTTGTACTGGTCCTTGTAGGCCGTGTAGATGTCGCCGTGCTTGGACTCCATGTAGATCTCGATCTGCGGATGATCGGGCCCCAGGTGGCATTGCCCGCAGGCTTCGGGCTTTCTCGCTTCCATGACCGAAAACCGGTGCCGCGTGTGGCAACTGGTGCAGCTTCCCAGGCTTCCGTCCAGGTTGGCCCGGCCGACGCCCACGTTGGGCCATGTGAGCGGATCCGGTTTGTCGCCCTCCATCTTGAGCACCGTTCCGTGGCAGTGGTAGCAGCCGGCGGCCCGTTCGAAGTCGCTGTTCATGCCGTCGTTCAGCCACGGGTCGATTTTCCAGATGATCTCCAGGGTATTGGCGTGTTTGCTCCGCGCGTACTGCTTGGCTTCGTCCGGGTGGCAGCGGGAGCAGTCCTTGGGGGTCACCACGGCGCTCACCGGCACCCGGTATTCTTTTGTTCCGTACCGGTAGTCCGAACGTTCGTACTGTTTATAGTGGGTCTTGCTCACGTCCGGGTCGGTCTCATCGGCCCGGTGGCAGTCCAGGCAGGTGATGTTGGCGCTGGCGTGGCGGCTCTGCGCCCAGTCGGCGAAAATCGCCGGATTTTCCCTCTTGTGGCATTCGATGCAGGCCACGGCTTCCGCGGGCATGCTGCGCTCGATCCTGAACTCCTTGGCCTTGGCCACGTTTACCGCTGTCTGGGCCGGGCACGCCGCCGCCGCCCACGCCCACACGACCGCCAGCCCCGCGGCCGCAATCAGCGATGCCCGGCCGATCGTCCGCCGTTTTCCCACCAGTTGTTTCCTCATTGGCCGCACCTCCCCGTTTTCATTGGATGGTCCTCATTGGCCGCACACGGGGAAAACCCGCTACAGCCCGTTTCCCCGATAGTAGCCCTGGTACTGCTTGTAGGCGTACACCCCCCTGGCGTTGTGCACCAGGTTCCGGTGGCAGTCCACGCACCGCTTCTCGTAGCCGGGCCGCGCGTAGATCACCGAGCGGTGCGCCAGCATGGCCCCGCGCTTATCCGGAATATAGAGGATGTTTCGATGGCACTTGAGGCATTGGTCGTTTTTGAAGGAGGCGTAAGCGATGAGGCGTTGTTCGTGATGGTCGTAGCCGCTTCCGGCAAAGTGCATGAACACGTCTTTGATCCCGTGGAGGGTCTTGGCGTAGAAAAAATCGACCGTATCGTGCGGCGCCGGAAGGTGGCAGTCCATGCAGTCGGCGACGAATCCCTGGGCGTTGTTCACGTGGGTGGACGTCTTCCAGGTGTTGTAAGCAAAGTGGATTTCATGGCACGAAGCGCAGAACCGGGGCGTGGACGTTCGCACCATGGTGTAATAGCTGAGGCTGAAAAGGGGAAAGGCCAACAGGAGGCCGACGGCCACCCAGAGCATCGGCTTGAAGATTCGTTTCATCATCGGCTCCTTTGTGCGGCAAAAACCGGCCTCCCGGCGCCGTCACGGCAGTCTGCCGCGTCGGCCCGGCGTCGTCCCGGATTTATCCAAGGGCCCGTAAAACGAGATAGAAGCACCACAGTCAGCCGAAACGGAAAACCGAACAGAAGGTCCCATCGGGCGAGAAGGAAACTTTTCCCGGAACCGGCCGGGGGAGACCGGCCGTCCATAGCCATCGAAAATACATCAGCCCGCTCTTTCAGGCAACAGGTAATCGGCGGGTGGAGGAAGGCGGCGCCCCGCACTGACGAAAGGCCGCGCCGGGTTAGTCTTCCAATTTGATCTGGGTTCTTGAAAAAAATATTTATCCATATACAATCTCTAACCAGTCAAGAAAGCATCGCAAAGACGCGGAAGCC
>LUZZ01000007.1 GCA_001603845.1 Syntrophobacterales bacterium Delta_01
AAATTCATCATGGCGTTGCCGGCCCCCCACGACCTCTGGATCTGCGTGGTCACCGTCATGAGGTGGCCGGGCTTCGAGGGTTCGTCTCCGCCGGTTTCGTTGCGGTTGCCGCTCCTGTTTTCATTGGCCGCGAAAAAGAATTCGGTGACCAGCACCGGTTTTTTGCTGAGCTTGCGCAGGCCGTCGAAAAAGTAATGGGCGATCCACCCGTCCGCCACCTCCACGTTGTAGTTGGTGGAGATCACGTCCACGTTGTCGCCGATGGCCCGGATGGCGTCCTGGTGGTAGTAGAGGGGCAGCCGGTCCCCGAGCACCAGGGCTCCGGGGTGGGCGGTGTGGACGGCCTTGTACATGAGCGCGTAGTAGCGCTTGGCGCAGTCGTACATGAAGCGGTCCACCAGGCGGATGCCGTTCCCGCCCGGCTTGAGCTTGAGCGCGGCCCCGGCGTTTTTGAGGTCTTCGAAGCTCCGCATTCCGCCCTGGGGGACCCAGTCTGCAAGCAGTTTTTCCCAGTCGGCGCCGTAGGTGTCGTGGATCATTTGCCACAGGTAGCGCTTGGTGTGGTTTTCCCATCCCGTCTTGAGGTACCAGCGAAACAGGGCCGAGTTCCACCAGCCGGCTTCATTGTCCGTATAATAGCCGATGAGGCAGGGCAGGCGGCGGTAGGGGGCCGTGAGCTTTCTGGCCCACTCGACCGTCGTCTTCTCCATCGACGGGTCGAAAGGGTCGAACCAGTGGAATTTCGAGTTGCGGCCCAGTTCGAGATCGACGGTCAGGGGGAGCCCCAGTTCCCGGGAGCTGGCGGACCAGCCGCCCAGGGTGTTGAACCCCCAGTGCCTGAGCCTGACGCCCACCTGCTTCGCCCATTCCCCGATCGTGGGGTAGAACTCGGACCAGCAGTAGGCTTGCCCGGACCGGCTTTTTTCGGTTTCTTCCCAGGGTTTTACCAGGTTCACGCCCTTCGAGTAAAAAGGCTTCCCGTTGGGTGCGACGAGCCATTTTACCCCGTTTACCTCGGCGGTTTTCCACTTGCCGGCGGGGGCCGGTCCGGTCCGGCCCGACGCGGGCAGGGCGACGAACAGCAGCGCCACGGAAAGGGCGGCCACAAAGACAAGGTTGATTACCGATTTCATTTTACCGTCAGGCCGTTTTACGCGAAGCAAAGAACATCTGCATTTCGCTTTATTTCGCGTCGCCGCTCCTCTGCGCGGCGTCGTTTTCCGGCGCTCCGCACGAGTGGTGGTAGTAGGCGGCGTATTCCTGCGGGACCGTGATCACCTGCTTCATATCCAGGCGGGCGAATAACTCGCAGGGCAGCAGAAAAGACTTAAAAAAATCTCCCAGTATTTCGATCTGGCTGGCGTGGGAAAGCAGGGCGCGCCGTTTGCCTTCCACTTCCTCGGGCGACAGGGGCAGCGCCATCCACCGGGCGTTGGCAAGCGTTTTGGCGGACCGCTTGCAAGTGCCGATCCCGGACGCGGGGATTATCTTCGCCCATTGAGCGTCGTGGGGATAGTCCTTGAAGTGCACCAGGTAGGTGAGGACCTGCCGGGGGGCGAAGGGCGGTTTGGGCTCCTGGTGGACGCCGCGCAGGGCATCGAGCACGAAAACGCCCGTGGCCGCGTGGTCAGGATGAAAATCCCTGGGATCGGGCAGCACCACCCAATCGGGCTTGAACTCGGTGAGCACCCGGGCGATCTCCTGGTCGAGTTCCACGCCGGAATATTTCACCCAGCGCTTCTTGCCCTTGCGCTGGGGGCGGTCAAAAAGCGTATGGGGCGATACGAACGGCTTGAGCTTCGACCAGTACGATTCCCACAGATCGTCGATCCCGTCGTCGGGAAAACCGAGGAAAACGACGTCATCGGGGTGGAGGCCCAGGGTACAGGCGGCATTGGTGGCCTCCTGCTGGCGCCTTTTGCCGTAGTCTATGAAATCCTGAGCCGAGATCTTGGCCTTCTTCAACCGCAGCCTCAGGGCTTCTTCGTAGCCGTCCCCGTTGGTGACAAACACCACGCGGACCTTGCCGCCTTTTTCCACCACGCGCTGGATCAGGCCCGACGCCGCCAGCGATTCGTCGTCCGGATGCGGGGAAAAGATCATCACCCGCACGCCGCGGGGAACATCCAGTACCTGGTGGGGCATGTACGGGAAGAAGTTGCCGGTGGAGGGGGAAGAATATTTAGGATGGTGCCCCCTCGCCTTTTCGATCAGGTCCTTGATCGAATCGGGCGCGATCGGTGACGATAACGAAACCTTCTGAAGATATTTCCCGGCGAAATCGTCCTGCGCGTGGCAAATTGCCGCGGCCGGGAAAAGACACGACAGTAACAGTGCCAATATTGCGGTATGCCTCACGATTTTTCCTTTGCTATGCTACCTTCACCGTAGCGTTGCGGAGAGAGCAGAGGAAAGACTCGACAACAGCGAAGAACCTCCCCCAATTCTCCAATCCCGGAGTCCTCAAATCTCCACCAGGTCCTGAAATCCCATGCAAAAATTCTTCCAACTCCGCCGATCCGGAATCACCGGATCACCGCATTATTGTAATCACTTCGCCGCCGGCGTCTCTTCCAGGCCGAACTGGGAATGGTACAGGGATGCAAAATGCCCGCCCGCATTCATCAGTTCCGCGAACGAACCCTGTTCGGCGATCCGGCCGTCTCTCAAAACGATGATCCTGTCCGCCTTGCGCACGGTGGAAAGCCTGTGCGCGATAATGAACGTGGTCCGGCCGGTGGTGAGCTGTTCGAGTCCCTCCATGATCAGGGCCTCGGTTTCGGCGTCCACCGACGACGTGGGCTCGTCGAGGATCAGGATGGGCGCGTTTCGCAAAATGGCCCTGGCGATGGTGATCCGCTGCCTTTCGCCCTCGGACAGGGTGGCTCCCTGCTCGCCCACGATCGTATCGTATTTTTGCGGCAGCCGTTCGATGGAGTCGTGGATCCGGGCCAGTTTGGCCGCGGCGATCACGTCTTCAAGCCGGGCGTCCGGCTTGCCGTAGGCTATATTCTCATACACGGAGACCGGAAACACCAGCGGGGGCTGGAGCACCATGGCGATCTGGTTCCGGAGCGATTTGATCTGGTAGCTGCGGATGTCCACGCCGTCCACCAGCACCCGCCCCGCCCCCGGGTCGTAGAAACGGGGGACCAGGCTCACCAGGGTCGATTTGCCGACCCCCGTGGGGCCCACGATGGCGATCTTTTTGCCCGGTTCGACGCGAAGGCTTATATCGTTCAGCACCGGCTGGCCGTCCACGTAGCTGAAGGAGGCGTTTTCCCAGGCCACCGACCCCTTCGTCCCGGCGGGCGGAAAGGCGACCGTTCCGTCCTTGAGGTCCCGGTCTATGTCCAGTATCTCGAACACCCGCTGCACGCCGACCTTGGCCCCCTGGATGAGCCCCCAGGTCTGGCAGATGGTATTGATCGGCCCGTAGAGCGACGCCAGGTAGGCGGTGAAAATGACGATCTCGCCGATGGTGATCTTGCCCGACATCACGTGCTGCGCGCCCACCCACACCACGAATGCGGTGCCCACGGCCATCACCACGTTGACCACCCCGGAATAGAAGGTCTGGAGGGTGTAGAGCCGCAGGCTCGCCCCCAGGCTCTGGTCGCTGGCGGCCATGAACTTGCGGTGCTCCTCCTCTTCCTTGGTGAAGGCCTGGATGATGCGTATCGCGGACATGGCGCGCTGCACCACCGAGTAGACCTCGCTTTCCTGCTGGCGGGCGAGAACGGCGGCGTTCGTGATCCGGCGGCTCATGACCGCAATGGACACGAACAGCGCCGGGCACACGGCAAGGGAAAGGAGCGTGAGCTGCCAGTCGATTTTTATCATCACGATGAACATCCCGCCGAGCAGCACCAGCGCGGTGGCGATGGGGAACACGCCGTTCATGGTGAGGCTCTGGATGGCGTACGTGTCGGCGGTGACCCGGTAGAGCAGGTCGCCGACCTGGCGGCGGCTGTGGAAGGCCAGGGACAGGCGCTGGAGATGGGCGTAGAGGTCGCGGCGCATGTCGTTCACCATCTTCTGGCCTATCTTGATGGTCGTGTAATTATTGAGAAGCGTGATGGCCCCCAGGACCACGTAGACCGCCACCAGCCCCAGGGACGCCACCAGCAGCAGTTCCTGCCGGGAATATCCGGCCAGCAGCTCCCAGGCGACGGGCTTGCCGCTCAGCACATTGTCGATGATGACCTTCAGGGGCCACGGTTTCAGAAGCTCGCAGCCGCTCATGAGAAAAACCTGGGCGAGCGCGATCAAAAATGGAAATTTATATGGCCAGAGATATCTCAGTACCTTATTGCGCATGGGAAGATAATTCTTTCATCCGGCAAAAGCGTTTGCCATGTCATTGGAAAGCCCGAAACGGACTTCGGCCGTGTAACGGGGATTTTTAATCCGAAGGCGGCAAAAGGAAAAGAAAAAAAGCGTGGGGTTGGGACTCCGGCGGGGCGCCCCAGCCCGGAAGGGATGTCAGGGAGCGATGGTCACCGGGGTGCCGGGGTGTACCACACGGAACAGTTCGTCCATCGCGGAATTTTTTACGGCGATGCACCCCAGGGTCCAGTCCTCGTAGCCGCCCCCGCCGTGTATCATGATCAGGCCGCCGAGCGCGGTGTTGGAGGGAGGCATTTTCCCGGAGTCGTTTGCCTGCATGATCTGGCAGTAGTCGTTATAGGTAATGACTCCCGAATGAAGGCCGTTTTCGGCCTGCCGCGAGGACGGATAATTGATCCCGAACGATTTGTAGTAGTTGCTGTTGGCGTTTTTCGAGCAGATGAAATAATCGCCTTCGGGGGTCCTGCCGTCGCCTTTGAAGTACTTGTCGCCCCTGGGGCTCGGGCCGAGCCCGATGTGGTATTCGCGTATGAGCACCTGGTCCTGGATGAGCAGGAGCCTGCGTTCGCTTTTCTGGACGTACAACTTCGGCCGGGTCACCAGTTCGAGCGGGTAGTCCATGTCCACCGTGCAGTACGGAAGCTCGCACTTCGGAGGCTCCAGGGGCTTTTCCGGGAGGGTCTTTTTGGCCACCGAGACCTTGATATGGGAATTGAACATGGAATCGTACAGGGAAAGAACGGCGCACGAACTCACCGCGAAACACGCGAGTAAAACGACTGCCCCCAACAACAGGAACCGGCGCAGGGCGCTAGTGCAAACTTCCATGGTACTGCTCCACCATCCGATCTTTTTCCAATGCCGCTGATCTTCCAACCCGCTTTCCCAGAACGGAGACGACAACTCGCAACCCGCAACCGCTCAGGAACCGGTTTTTTCCAGCGCCTGCCGCGGAACGGATTTTTGGGGCGCATTTTTTTCCGCGCCGCCCTGCCGCGCTTTGGCCGGCTTGGCTTTCTTCTTGCCGTGCTTGGACAGGCTGGCGCTTATATCTCTGCCCAGGTCCTTCATCGATTCCGTAATGAGCACCACTGTCCCGATATCGGCCCAGTTGTAAACCGTGTCCGCCGTGAAAATGGGGACGTTGATGCACCCGTGGGAGCAGTTGCGGCCGTTGACGTCACCCGCATGGATCCACACCCGGCCGTAAATGTGGAGCGCCATGGGCATCAGGGCCGGCTCTCCGTAGGCGTTCAGGTACGTGGATATATGGTCCGGGTCCTTGGCCTTCACCCGGTACGTCCCGCGCTTCGTCCAGGTCTTCAGCTTGCCGATACACGCGTAGGTGCTTCCCACCAGGTGGCCGTGTTCGTACCAGCCCAGAAAAGAAATGTCCTTCACCACTAAAATGAGCTTCGGGATACGCTCCACGCCGCACAGCGTCGCGGGAAGCGGCGTCCAGTCCTCCTGCCCCGCGAAATCCCGCGGAACCAGGAGCGGGCGCCGGCGCTTGATGTCCGCGCGGATATATTCCTTATCCTTGCCGTTGAACCGGGCAAGAATTTCCAGGCATTTCCGGTAATACAGGTTCGGGTCTTTCCGCTCGATGTTCCGCAGTTCCCTGTCGGTAATAACGCGCTTCACCGCCGGCATCGGCTTCTGCACGTAATTTTTTACGGGAATGATCCGCTCCGAATCGGGGGCAGGCCCGGCTTCCTTACCCTGCTGCACGGGGACCTGCCGCATGTCCACCTGCCTTGCCGCACACCCGGACAGCACGATGGAAAATACGAAAACCCCCGCCCACAACACCGGATTGAACCTGTTGACCATAGCGTATAAACCGGGAATAGACCGCGAATACTCCGGACCGGTTCTCCGACAGGCTCACCTTCCGGATTCTGTGGACTTAATTGAATTGTTTGAATTTTGGAAACGAAAGTCCCGCGATCTTTCCCTGCCCCTCCGGGAGGGAAAATACGTCAACATCGTCCGCTTTTCAACAATAAAGAGCGGTTTGCGCTACAAAATCGCGCCTTTCGAGGGAGATCGTCAGTTGGACTCGCGTATGACGAGGCCTTCCATTTTCTCTTTCCGGTTGAACTCCGCGGCGAATTTCAGCGCGGCCTCCCGGGACTGGAACGAGCCCACCAGCACCCGGTTCCAGGTGCCGTTGAGGTCGAGCGTTTCCAGGCGTGGGTCATAGCCCTTGGCCTTGAGCTGCGCCATCAGCCGCTGGGCGTTGGACGGGTTTTGAAGCGAGGAGACCAGCAGGGTAAAATGCTCGCCCGGCGAGACGGTGCCGGACGGGACCGGTTCGGGGGCTTTTTCAGGTTCGGGGGCGGGAGCCGGTGCGACCGCCGCCCGAGGCTTTACCGCCGCTGTTTTTTCGGAGACCTGCCGCGATGGAGCGGAATCGTTCCGGCCCCTGCCGCTTTCGTCCTCGGCGAGCGGCGGCGCGGGGACTTCGGCGGAGGGTTCCTTCCGGGTCAGGTCCTGGTAATAGTTGAGAGAATCCAGGATCTTCTTGGGCTCTTCCCAGGTCTGCGCCGCCCGGGGCGCGGGCGGGGCGTCGGGTTTGGAAAGCCCCAGGAACCGCATGAGCTGCGCCCGCACCGATACGTCTTTCGAACTCACCAGCGCCGTTCCCTTGCCCGCCAGCACCCCCAGGAAGAACATCCAGCACAGGGCGGCGGCAAAACAGACGGTGTAGAAGATCAGTCGTTTCTTACCCACTTCCAGGCGAAACTTCCGGTCGTCCCGCGACGTGCGGGACTGTTCGGATCTTTCATGGTTGATAACGACCAGCTTGGGGCGAGCCATACTCAATCCGTCCTCTCTACGCCGGGGCGGCCACTGCTTTTAATCATTAAAACAAACCGCTACATTTTCGTCGGCGCGCCGACTCCCAGAAGCTCCAGCGCGTTCCGTATAATTTCCCGCACGGCGGCGGCCAGGCACAGCCGGGCGCGCGTGAGGGCGGGATCGTCTCCCAGGATCCGGTTGTCGTGGTAATAGCTGTGAAACGACGACACCAGTTGGTGCAGGTAGTACGGAATATAGTGCGGTTCGAGCGACCGGGCGCAGTTGGCCACCACCTCCGGGTACTCGCCCAAAAGCTTTATCAGGTCGATCTCCTGCGGCAGCTCCAGGAGGTTCAGGATGTCGTCGCCTGCCGTTTCCGGGTCGAACTCGATCCCCCGCTCCCCCGCCACTTCGAACACGCTGCACAGCCTGGCGTGCGCGTACTGAACGTAGAAAACGGGATTGTCGTTGCTCTGGGCCTTGGCCACTTCCAGGTCGAAGTCCAGCGGAGTATCCGTGCGCCGGGTAAGGAAAATGAACCGGGTGGCGTCTTTTCCCACTTCGTCGATCACCTCGCGAAGCGTTACGAACTCGCCCCCCCGGGTGCTCATGGCCACCGGCTGCCCGCCCCGCAGGAGGTTTACCAGTTGCACGAGGATCACCCGCAGGTCCTCGCGGTGGTGCCCCATGGCCTCCACCCCGGCCTTGATGCGGTCCACGTAGCCGTGGTGGTCCGCTCCCCAGATGTCCACCACCGTCCGGAACCCTCTCGAAAACTTTTCCCAGTGG
>LUZZ01000051.1:0-9852 GCA_001603845.1 Syntrophobacterales bacterium Delta_01
CCCGAGCACCGCACCCTTGTTGGCCTCAGCGGGCGGCAGCTGCCATTCATGAATAATGCGGGTTAGTTCATAATCGACGCTCTACGGTGAAGATCGAAATCTCCAATGAACAGGATGCGGCGTTTGCCGTGGTTGATATCGATACCCTATGGCGGCATAAAATCACCAGGGAAGATTTTCATTGGAAGGGCCGGGTCTGCAAGATATACACAAAGCTATCGACTGGCGAATGGAAATTCTATTTCCAAACAGGGGCACTCCATTTCCCGCCCCAACAGGGCGCCTGACCACAGCATTCAGGCAGATGCAGGCTACGTCTGAGCCACCGTTTGACACTTGAGACAGAACACTCCCGGCGCATTGTTTAGGTGAAGCTTATTTCCTTTACGGCTCAATCAACCGAGTTTCCGTGTGTAGAGAAATCACCCCCCTCTCGCAAATGCCGGCCGCGCCAATCCTCTTGTGCTTCGCACCCGGATAGCGGAGCTATCCGGGCTGCCCGCCATCCGACGTACCTTTCCAAATCTCTGCTTGCTACGGCTTTGTCGCAATCAGGTCAAAACCCATCAGGGAGCGAGGGTTCAGAGATGACCAATCCCAACGGGGTAAGCGACGTTTACCAGACTCGAAATCTTGCAATAGAGGCTCAATCTCTTCTTTCGAATTAACATTCAGTAGCACCTTGACTCGATTAAAGTAGGTCTTTGATCGACTCTTGCCGAAAATCTCAAATACTCCAGATCGCAGATAGAGGAGAGTTGCGGGCCACCAAGGCCAATCGTGTTCAGCCTTATCTAAGTTACTGCGCATGAATGTTACGAAATCAGCTTGCATCAACTGCTGGAAGGTAATTCCAGTGCCTGTGCACCGCTCATTTAAAAGATCAGCGTGCAAAGACGAACGTCTCAAGCCCAACCTTTGATTTCTATGATCGAGAGCCTCCGAATAGTGCCTAAAAGCATCATCAAAGGGAACTATCATATTGCTCCCATAGTCTGAATTACCTTCGATGTAATAATCAGTACCCAAGAGGTAGGCCGTCGACTCAAACCGCTCATAGTTGATCAGAATAGCCAGTACGTATAAAAATAACTCATGAGCAATGAATTTAAAGTTATCGAAGTCCCATTCTCTATGCGAGCCCGCACCACTAGAACTTAGGTAGGGTATCATGGATTCGAAAAACCGATGTAGTGCTCGCCTGGTTTCATCATCATCCCGGTATCGTGCAACTGTCAGTACCAATTCGATGACTTGGTTCCGGTAAGGGATAAATGACTCGATACTCTTTACCACCTCGTCATCAAAGGGTTCAGCATTAGGGGAAATCCTAAGTCTCTTTAAGTTCGCAGCCAAGGTTTTAAAAAAGTCCTCGATTGCTGCAATAGCGTGAGGTCGACCGGTTTTCAAAGCCTCAATGGCTCGCCTGAACCGGGAGAAAGTTTCCAAATTAAGACCGTCATCCGTTTCAAACAAGAAACTGGGCGGACTGCCGAGATCCGGTTTGACATGCAGAGGACGATCAAATACCCACCTGAGTAGCTGGTCGAAATTCTCAGAGTAGGTGGTGGGGTCACTGAGATCAATCCAGATACGAGGGCGGTAATATACAGGTAGATAGGGCCTTCCATCCTCGTCCCGCTCCTTCAGAACAGCGACGAATTTCTCCTGATCCTGTCTTGAATAAATTTCTGGCGAAATAATCTGAGCTTCGGCTCCCACCCCGCCGGCCCTATCGTCAGCTTTTTCGGCATATACTTTGTCACAAATCAGAATTACTTTTCGAATTTCCGGATCGGTGACCATCTTCTCCATGAACGCATGAGCATCGTGACCTTCTCTGAGATCCCATTTATCCAAAACGACGTCTACTCCGGACTCCCTCAGATCAGTTGCTAACCGCAATACCCAAGCCTCATGATCTGAATTTGTCCAGCTATATGAAATAAAAAGTTTCGGGTTTTCCATATGCAAATACTCCTCCCGTTAAAGAATCAAAATAATTTTACCCTGAAATTTCCCGCAATGGAAACATTGTCCGATTTATCCATCGGATGATCCGGATACTTGCTATCCGGGCGCGGAGCGCAATATGTCACGATGAAGCTATCATCGACCTTGGTTATCTGGCGTTGACTTCATGCCGGAATAGGCCTACGTGGTCCAAATCATGGAAGAGCCCTCAGTGGGAAAACTGAGTTCTGTAGGGTGGAGATAGCCCACCTGCCCCCTCAATGCTGTTGACTTTAGGGGCGACGCTCCATGGACTCCCCTCCCTTGGCGGCAATGCTGTTGACTTTAGGGGGTGACGCCCCAGGAACTCCCCTCCCTTGGCGGGAGGGGCAGG
Organism: Syntrophobacterales bacterium Delta_01; assembly: GCA_001603845.1. Taxonomy (GTDB): domain Bacteria; phylum Desulfobacterota; class Syntrophobacteria; order Syntrophobacterales; family Syntrophobacteraceae; genus SbD1. The sequence continues at coordinate 2,348 of LUZZ01000051.1, forward strand.
GGGAGGAGCCTAAAGTCAACAGCATTGACCTGCCCCCTCCCCAATGGTCTCAACCATCAATCATGGAAGAGCCAGGAAAGCCACCCTGATCTTCATGGCCCACAGAGCCTAACCCGTTTTTGATAATTCTCAATCATGGAATAGCCCTCGGCGGGGGCGGCCGGTACTCTGAGAAGCCCCTCCCGAGACCGAAGGGCGGCCGGGAAGGACCTTGTAAGACTGGGCCATCGCCTCGATTTTCGTGCCCGTGCATTGTGAAAAAGACCCTGGCAAGGATCAGCCGGAACCCCGTCATCTTCTCTCCGAGCCGGTTTTTTGTGCGGTTCGTTCCACTTTCGGGAGTTGATGGCCGCCTCGGAGATGCCTTTTGACGGGTGGCCCGCGGAAGATTAGGGTCATGGAAGATTGATGAAGGTTGGGGCAGGTCTTGCACTATGTTATTGCATTGCAGGACCCGACTGCGGAGTAGCCCCGACAGCGCCCGCCGACCTTCCTCCCGTGGACTGATATTCGCACCAAAGGCGTCCGGCACGGATCTCGCAATCCCGCCGGGGGGGCTCCTTACGCCGAGGCCGTTTTGGTGGCGTGCGTCATGCGCAGGGATGGGCGGCCAGCCGAAAATCGCATTTTTCAGACTGTAGCGGGAGGGGATTATGAAGCCAAAATTCTTGTTGCTTGCGTTCGTTATGTTCACCGTCGCACTTGGCGCCGTCGTGGCGGACAGCGGCACGGCACGGGCGAAAAGCATCGCCAAGGATAATGTGAATATACGTACGCTTCCGACCACAAGATCCGAGATTCTTTTCAAGGCGCCCATCGGGTATCCCGTCAAGATCGAGCGCGAAAAGGGCAAATGGGCGTTCCTGCGAGACTGGACGAATGACACGGGCTGGGTTTACAAGCCCCTTCTATGCGACATCCAAACAGCGGTGATCCTGGTTGACAGGGCCAACGTGAGAAAGTTCGCCGGCACTCGGTACCCGGTGATCGGCAAGGCAGAGAAGGGTGAAATCTACAAGGTGATCGAAAAGAACGGGAGATGGCTCCACCTTGGCTATTACTTCGAGGATGCCCCCTTCGGTTGGGTGCGATCAGACCTGGTTTTCAGCCATTAGGGGCAATCGTCGGACCACCCCGGACCAGGGCACGGTCTTGTCTCCGGGTGACGGCATGGAAGGACCGTGTCCCGTCAGGCAGTACTTGTCTTGTTAAGCAAGACTCACGAACTTTTTCAGCCAAGGCCGCCCGCGTGAGATGAATTTCTGGAACAAGGGCAAGAAAAGTGCTCAGGGACAGAAATTTGAGGTGGGGCGATTTCGTTTTGACAGGCAATTCCGCATACATGTGCGGGTTGAATCCCCATTCCGATAACGTCTTCTACGTGACGTGCCTTACTTCGACGGCATCCAACGGACAGGCTTCGATACAGTCCCAGCATCCCAGGCACATGTCCTGAAAAATTATGGGCGGTTCGAAAACGCCGTCGATCTGTTTGATCACTTTATGAGTGCAAGCGGATGCCGATGCACAGGCTCCTTTTTCAGGGTTGCATCCTTTTGGGTTGCACCTTCCATAATCCACGGTTGCAAACGATTTTTTTGATTGAAGATTCATTGTCGTCAAATCGGCAAGTTGCTAAATGCAGGGCCACCCCCCGGTCTTTCAAAACTGAGGCTCCACCTGACTGTTGGGCACATGAACCCTTACGTACAGCTTAACCGGCACACGGACACCGGTCAAGACGGGAACCCCAATAGGCGGGAACCCACATAGCCGGTGGAAAATGTACCAAACGACCGGCATGTGCCGTTGTGGGGATTGAATCGTCCGCCAGGTTGATCGAGAGGGAGGGCCGCGGGGCGGGCTTTAATGGATAGGCCGGTGCATTGGGACCTGTAGAGCCATCCGGGAGGGAGCCACACCGGGGAAAATACCGGTTGCGGCCCCTGTCCCCTACATGATTTCATCGATGTCCTTGACGTCCAGTTCCCGAATGCCGGCGGGAAGGCTGCAGAACCCCAGCTCATCCGAGTATTTCTGTCCGTCCGTGATTCCCCACTTGATAAAATCCTTGAGAACCAACGCTTTTTTCTGGTCCGGGTACTTTCCGTACAGCAGGAGCCAGCTATAGGTCACGATTGGATAGGAACTATCGCCCTGCGGGTCGGGAAAGAACACCCGGCGGTTTTGCGGCATATCGCCCTGGGTGTTCCTCAAGGTGTCCCGGCCGCCGGCCGGCGAAGGTGCGATGAAATTTCCGGCCCTGTTCTCCAGCGCCGCCATGGTCAAACCGGCCCGCTGGGCATAGCCGTATTCCATATAGCCGATCGAACCCTCGGTGATCTTGACCCGGCCGGCCACCCCTTCGTTTCCGCGAACGGCCATGGAACCGACCGGCCATTGAACGGCCCGGCCGACTCCCGGCCCCCGGTCCCGCCAGTCCTTGCTGATCGCGCTCAGGTGATTGGTGAACGCGTAGGTGGTCCCGCTGCTCTCGGCACGGGTGACCGGAATGACGGCCAGCGGCGGCAGGTCCAGCGCCGGATTGGCCGATTTGATCCTGGGGTCGTCCCACTTTTTGATTTCACCGGAGAAAATGGAGACATAGACGTCTCGCGGCAGCTTCAGAACGCCGTTTAGCCCCTTGAGGTTATAACCCAGCACGATGATGCCCGCGGTGGCCGGAATGAGTTTCACCCCGCGGTCCACACCGGCCATTTCCTCATCGGACATGGCGTTGTCGCTTGCCCCGAAATCGACTTCCTGCCTTATAAACCGCCTTACTCCCTCGCCGCTTCCCACCGGGTCGTAGGAGATGCCGACATTCTTGTGAGTTGCCAGGTAATCCTGTATCCAATTCTTATATAGAGGATAAGGAAAAGTGGCCCCGGCCCCGGCGATTTTAATTTTTTCGGGGTGAGTTTCCACAACCTGGCGGCTGCACGAAATCAGTCCCAAAACGGCAATCAGAACTATGAACGCGGACGCGCGCCTGGCAGACATGAAATCTCCCCTGTTTTTTAGCTGAACTCACCGCTGATATATTTCTGGGTCAATTCCTCACGGGGGGCTTTAAAGATCTGATCGGTATCGCCGAATTCGACCAGGTAGCCGGTGCGGCCTCCTTTCGAGATATCGACGGAAAAAAAGGCCGTCTCATCGGCAACCCGTGTCGCCTGCTGCATATTGTGCGTGACAATGGCTATCGTGTATTTATCCTTCAATTCGAGCATCAGCTCTTCGATGATACGGGTGGCAATCGGGTCGAGCGCCGAGCAGGGCTCATCCATCAGGAGCACGGAAGGTTCCGTGGCGATTGCCCGGGCGATGCACAACCGCTGCTGCTGCCCGCCGGAAAGGGACAGCCCGTTATTTTTCAATTTGTCCTTGACCTCGTCCCACAGGCCGGCCCTCTTCAGGGACTGCTCCACCTTTTCCGCAAGCCTGCCCTTATAGCGGTTCAGACGAAGGCCGAAGGCGACATTGTCGTAGATGCTCATGGAAAAAGGATTGGGCTGCTGGAACACCATCCCGATATAGCGGCGCACCGCCACGGGGTCTATTTCGGAATCATAGATGTTGATTCCGTGAAACAGCAGCTCTCCCCGAAACCGGAAGGAGCGGATCAGGTCGTTCATGCGGTTGATGCAGCGCAGCACCGTGCTCTTGCCGCAACCGGAAGGGCCGATGAAAGCGGTGATTTGATTCTTCCTGATGTTGATCGAACTGTCCCGTACGGCAAGAAAATCTCCGTAGTAAAGCTCATCGATCTTGCACTGAATGGCGACCGAGGAGTTGTCCGTATCGGAGCGGGATGGTGCCGGGGTTTCCGCGGCCCCTTTTTTCTTCAGGTTGGGTGTCATTTACTTTCTCCTTGCTCCTTTTTGCCCATCATTTTACGGACGACCATCACCATGGTCACCACACCGGTTTTACGCTGGCCGATGGCCCGGCTCAGCAGGTTTAAAACCAGAACCATGAAGACCAGGAAAAGCGAGGCCGTCCAGGCAAGTTCAATCTGGTTCTCATAAGGCATTCCGGAAAAATTATAGATCAGGACCGCCAGCGAGGCCGTGGGCTGCATGAAGTCGGCGTGTCCGCCATGGAAGAGCCAATATCCGCTGAAAAGGGCCGTGAACAGGAGCGGAGCGGTCTCGCCCGCGGCTCGGGCCACCGCCAGGATCACTCCGGTGATGATTCCGGGCATGGCGGTGGGAACCACCACCTTGGTGATAACCTGCGTATGCGTGCAGCCTATCCCGTGCGCGGCATCCTTCATGATCCTGGGCACCATCTTCATGGCCTCTTCAGCCGTCAGGATCACCGTGGGCACCATGAGCAGCGCCAGGGCAATGCCGCCGGCGGGGGCCGAATAGGTGCCGGTAGCCAGCACCACCGCCGCGTAAGCAAAAACTCCGGCCAGGATGGAAGGCAGCCCGGTGAGGGTCTTGGCGCAGAACCTGGCCACGGCGGCAATCCTGCTCTCCGGACCCAGTTCGGCCAGGAAGACGGCGGCGAGAATTCCCAGGGGGACGCTCAACAGCATGCCGATCCCCACCATCACCACCGTACCCAAAATGGCGTTGCCGAACCCTCCGCCCATTTCAAAAGCCGTGGGCGGCAACTCCGTGAGTATCGACCAGGAGAGCCTGGCGCTTCCCCGAAAAATCAGCATGATCAGTACCGCGAAGAGCGGCATGCATGCAAGAATGCACATGCTCCAAATCAGGACGTTGACGATGCCGTTCACAAGCGACCTGGGTTCGAGCAGGTTCTTTTTCAAGTCCGGTCCGGCAACATCTTCCGGTTCCAGCAATAAGGCGGCTTCTTGAGGCATATCAGATTCTCCGATGCTTGCTGGTCATGGTGATGATGACCTGGCCGATTACATTGACCATAAGGGTGATGAGCAGCAGGACGATCGCGGCATACATCAGGGCCTGGGTTTCAACCTTGCCGGCCTCGGGGAAGTTGAGGGCGAGAAGCGCCGCCAGGGTATTGGCCGGCGAAAACAGGGAAAGGGTGATCTGGTTGGAGTTGCCGACCAGCATGGCCAGCGCCATGGTTTCTCCCAGCGCCCTTCCCAGCCCTAGGACCAGCGCTCCGAAAATACCGTGGGAGGCCGTGGGGAGCATCACCTTCCGGATTGCCTCCCACCGGGTGGTCCCCATCCCGTAGGCAGCCTCCTTCACCTTGTAGGGAATAGCCAGGAGCGAATCCTGGGACACGGCGGCAACGGTGGGCAAAATCATTATGGCCAGGACCAGGGCCGCGGGCAGCATTCCGGGACCGGCCAGCGTGGTGCCGAAAAATGGAATCCAGCCGAGCGTGGCGTGCACCCAGTCACACAGGGGCCGAACCAGCGGAATCAGTACGTAAATTCCCCACAATCCGTAGACGACGCTGGGAATGGCGGCCAGCAGTTCGATGATATTTTTGAAAAAAACCTGCAGGGATTTCGGCAGGAAATCCTGCGTGAGAAATACCGCCACCGTCACCCCGAAGGTGCCTCCGATGACCAAGGCCAGGAAGGAGCTGTACAGGGTCCCCCAGATCTGGGGCAGTATTCCGAATTCGCCTCTCTTGGCGTCCCAGGACATCGAGGTGAGAAAAGACAGCCCGTAGTGCCTGATGGCAGGCACAGCTTCTTTTCCGATCAGGTACAGGACGTAGAAAAGCAACAGGATCGTACCCAGGACACAGGCCCGAGTAAGGCCCTTGAAGGCCTGGTCCGAAAACATCTCCCATCGCGAAGGAGGGGTGGACACTGAATCGCCGGAGATGATAACTCTTACAAACTGTCTCTTGGCCATGGACGCTCACCTGTACTCAAACTATCAATGCAAGGATTTCAAAGCCTTAACTGTCATTGCTCCTCTTCGTTTCTGCAAAAGAGGAGCAAGAAGGTGTGGGGAGATCAAGACCCGGCAGTCGCCGGAACCCCTCTGCCGATGCCCCCAGCACCCTTGCGGGCTGCCGGAGACGGCAGAGGACTTCCAGCTTTAATGCCATCGTCTTGAGCGGGCTGGCTTGACTCCGCAGGAATTCTTTCGGATCTTATTGGATGTTTTTGGCGGCCTTTCTCACCTCCGCAACCACATTTTCCGGAAGGGGGATATAGCCCATCTTGGAGCTGATCTTCTGCCCTTCGCTCAGGCAGTATTCGACGAGGTCGTGGATGACTTTGACCTTGTTGGGATCGTCATACTTTTTGTAGAACATCATCCAGGTATACGTTGCGATGGGATAGGAACCCGCTCCGTCGGGGTCGGGCAGCCATACCCGCAGGTCGGCCGGCATCTTCGCCTTCGCCAGGGCCTCCATGCCGCTTTTTTCGTCCGGCACGATGAACTTGCCCGCCCTGTTTTGCAGGGCCGCCATGTTCACCTTGGCCATGTTGGCATAACCATACTCGATGTACCCGATGGCCCCCGGCGTCTGTTTGATGGTGGCCGTCACGCCGTCATTTTTGGGAGAAGCCACGATCTTATCGCTCTCAGCCCATTTGACGGTGGTACCGAAGCCGGGGCCTTTGGCCCAGGTTTCGCTGATGGCGCTCAGGTGCTTCGTAAAAACGAAAGTTGTTCCGCTGCTGTCGGCCCTTCGGACCACCGTGATGTCCATGTCGGGCAGCTTGATGCCCGGATTGTCCTTGGCGATCAGGGGGTCGTTCCACTTCTTGATTTCCGCGTTAAAGATTTTGGGGTAGACCTCGCGGCTCAGCTTCAACCCTTTGGGATTACCGGGTAGATTGTAAGCAAGCACAATGGTCCCGGCGGTCATGGGCAGCAACTGGACGCCTTCTTTGACCTGGGCCATTTGCTCATCGGTCATGGCTGCATCGCTTGCCGCAAAGTCAACGGTCTTATTGATGAAATCCTTGATCCCCGCCCCGCTGCCTTTAGCCTGGTAGTCCACCAGGACGCCGTCATGGGCTTTGCTGTAGGTCTTGAACCATGAGGAATAGAGAGGAAAAGGGAAACTGGCACCGGACCCGACAAGCCTCAACTGGTCGGCCGCAACGGCCGGAGCCGGCGAGATGGTCAACACTGCTGATACTGCGAAAAGCAACAAAACATACAGAGTACTACGGCAACTTCTATTCATGACGCCTCCGGATTTGGGAAAGTGGAAAGAACCGCTCGATTCCTTCTAACACCGGCCCCTGGGAGTATCATGACGTTTGCATTTCATTTGGGTTACAATTTCGAGACGCAAGGAAGGCCGGCCCCCGTCCCGGAGCGCCGGTTCGTTTGTTTGACGAGGATAGTGGCCGTTCGGTTACGTTTTCAAGAACACCTCCGTACCGGCGCCTCCCCGTCCTCTCCCGGCAATCGCCCCTGGCTGGCGCCTGCCCATCCGAAGAAGCATCCCCTGGACCCCGGCAATCCCCTCTCTCCTCAATGTTGTTGACTTTAAGCTCCTCCCCCTTTGACGGGGGAGGCAGGGTGGGGGTGAAAAACCGTGCAATATCAGCCCCCTCCCCCTGCCCCTCCCGCCAAGGG
>LUZZ01000051.1:9925-17954 GCA_001603845.1 Syntrophobacterales bacterium Delta_01
GCTCAGGTTTGGCGCTTCGGAGAATTTTCCGGAGGAAGCCTGTATTTTTTTATTGACCGCGGGTCAAATTTGCAAGAATTTAATGAACAAAGGTCAATAAACTCTTTCGGAGGATTTTGGGGTCGTGATGCACGGGTTACGGGGGCTCAACCGGTCCGCCTCGGGAGCATTCGGTGCGGCAGAAGGAGCGGAAACGCGTTCCGCGTGGTGGAAACATCCCGGGAGCAGGACTTAATCATGGCAAGACCCGCCCTCAGTGAGGAAGAACGCTTCAGCCGGCGCGCGGCCCTGTTGGACGCCGCCCTCCGGCTTTATCGCGAGCAGGGGACGTTCCCCACCGTGTCCAATATTGCGAAGGCCGCGGGGGTCGCCAAGGGGGCCGTCTACCTGTGGTTTCGGAGTAAAGAAGATATTTTCGTAGCGCTTCTCGAAGCCGCTTTCCTGGAACTCATCGCACGGCTGTCGCCCATTATCGAATCCCTTGATTCCCGCCCGGAATCTGCGCCCGGCGCTTTTGCGGCCCAGTACGTGAAACTACTCGGTGAAGTGCCGGACGTGGTGCCGCTTTCATCGGTTCACAACAGCGTATTACGGGAAAACCTGCCCGTCGAGTCGCTCTCACGCCTGAACAGGAACGTCGGCGCCGGGCTCTCCGAAGCGGGGACCCTGCTTGAACGGCGCTTCGGCCCCCTGATGGAAAGCAGGGGAGCCGATCTTCTGCTCCACACATGGACGTTGACGATGGGGCTGTGGGTTATGATGGACATTCCGGACGAGACCAAAAAAATTCTCGACGACCCGTCTCTGGCGATTTTTCGCCGCGGATTCCACACGGAACTGGAGACGGCCGTCGTACAATTGTGGCGGGGGGCCATGGCCTGCCGGCGGGCGGCGGCGGAAAGCCGTTCGGAAAGTTAAAGTGGTGGAAATTCAATAAGAGGATTCGGTGCCATGCGATTGTTATCGGCCGTACGTTTCGTTTTGATCCTTTTCGTGCTGACTGCCTGTTCCCAGGACAAGAGCGCGCAGTCGCCCGCGGGCAACGCCATCCCCATCAAAACGGGAAAAGTGCGGCAGGTGCAGGAGTACGAATCCGTATCGGTGAGCGGGACGGTGACATCGCCCGACGCGCCGGTCCCCGTTTCTTTCCTGGTTTCGGGGAAGGTGATCCAGGTGGCGCCCCGCGAAGGCGATTACGTGGAAAAGGGGCAGATCCTGGCGGCAATCGACCCGCTCGACTACAGGCTGTCCCTGCAGGCCGCATCCGCGCAGGCCGGACAGGCCAAAGTCGCCCTGGATCGCAGCAAAGACGAATACGCCCGGATGAAATTCCTGTACGAATCCAGGAGCCTCGCGGGAAACGACTTTGAAAAATTCAAGGCGGCCTACTTGAGCGCCAAACAGCAGGTGGAGTTGGCGGCCGCCAATGAAAAGCTCGCCCGAAAGCGCCTGAACGATGCGGCCCTCCATGCTCCCGCCGGCGGTTTCATCTCCAGGCGGTCCATCGAACCGGGCCAGACGGCAAGCCCCGGAAGGCCGGTCTTCGAGATCGTGAAACTGGATCCCGTGGAAATCAACGTGGGCGTTCCGGAAACCGACATCCACCTGGTCCGGGTCGGCCAGGCGGCAACCGTCACCATCCCGGCCCTGCCCGGAGAATCGTTCGAGGGGAAAGTGCGGGTGGTCAACGTCTCGGCGGACCCCAGTACCCGAACGTACATGACGCGGATCGTGGTGCCCAATCCCGCTCGCAAGCTCCGGGTGGGAATGGTTGCCGAGGCCCGGATCCGGGGCGACGGGGTCCTCGACCTGATGACGCTTCCCGCCGAGACCGTGTTGCGGGACCCGCAGGGGGCGACCATCGTTTTTGTATACTACCCCGAGCAGGGGCGCGTCTATGCGAAGCGAGTGGAAACGGGAGCCGTTTACGGCCGGCAGATCGTGATCAAGAGCGGCCTTTCGGGCGATGAACCCGTCGTTTTCGCGGGGCAGGAAAAGCTCAGGGACGGGACCCTCGTCTCGCTGGATGGGGAAGCCGCCCCGGCGGGGGCAGAGGACGGGCCGGGAGCCAAAGAGGTGCGGCAATGAACCCCGTCAAGTCTTCTCTTCGCTACCCGACGGTTTCCCTGATCCTTGCCGCCATGGCCGTGAGCGTCGGGCTTTACGCCTTCCGATACATGCCGCGCACGGAAGACCCCACCATCACGATTCGCACCGGCCTGGTACTCGCCCTCTATCCGGGCGCAACGTCCGAACAGGTCGAAAAGCAGGTGACCAAGACGCTGGAAAAACACATCTTCAAATTTCCGGAAATCCGGAAGGAGAAAACCTATTCCACCAGCCGCCCCGGTCTGGTCGTCATAAACGTGGAACTCGAAGAAAACGTGAAAAACGCCGATGTCGTGTGGGCCAAGGTGCGCCACGAGATGAACGAAGTCCGCGCCACCGAGCTGCCCGAAGGGGTCCGGGGGCCCATCGTGAACTCCGACTTCGGCGACACGGTGGCCATGCTCCTGGCCATCCACGGCGAGCACTACGGCTACCGCGAACTGCGCGACTACCTGGACACGATTCAGGACGAACTGCGCACGATTCGCGAGGTGGGCAAGCTTGCCATGTACGGCGAGCAGAGCGAGCAAATCTGGATTACGGGCGACCTGGAGCGCCTTTCGCAATACCTCGTGGACCCGCTCAAGGTGATCCAGGCCCTCAGGCAGCGGAACATCATCGAGAGTTCCGGCCATTTCGAGGCCGACCGCACCAAGATTCCCCTGCACACCACCGGCCTGTTCACCGCGGAAGACGAGATCGGCAACGTGCTCGTGGACGTCTCCCGCACGGGCCAGCCCGTCTATATCCGCGACTTTGCCAAGGTGGAGCGGCGCTACCAGGACCCGGCGTTCGTGGTGCGCTACGACGGCGAGCCCAGCCTGATGCTGTCCGTTGAAATGCAGAAGGGGAAAAACATCGTCGAACTCGGCGACCGGATCGAGGAAGCCTTCACCCGCCTCAGGACCCTGCTGCCGCCGGACGTCAAAATCGATCTCATCGCCAATCAGCCCGCGGTCGTGAAGGAGCGGATCGCCAATCTGAGCCATGAATTCATGCTGGCCATCGCCTCGGTGGTGCTCGTCACGATAATCCTGCTGCCCATCCGGGTGGCGGTGATCGCGGCCCTCGCCATTCCGATCACGCTCTGCACGACGCTCGGGGCGATGAACGCCATCGGGGTCACCCTGCACCAGGTGTCCATCGCCGCCCTCATCATGGTCCTGGGGATCGTCGTGGACGACGCCATTGTCATCGCCGACAACTACGTGGACCTTCTCGACCGCGGACTGCCCAGGGCGGAGGCCGCCTGGCGCTGCGTCGCCGAAGTTTTCGTCCCGGTCCTTGCCGCAACGGCGACCATCGTCTTCTCCTTCCTGCCGCTGCTGATACTTTCCGGGTCGGCCGGGGAGTTCATCGCCGCGCTCCCCATCACCGTCGCCATAGCCCTGACGGTGTCGTTTGTCGTGGCCGTCTTTATTACTCCGATCTTCTGCCGGTTCTTTATCAAGAAAGGGCTCCACGAAGAGGGAAGCGGCACGGCCCCGGGAGGGAAAAAGAAATTCAGCATTCTGAACGTGATCCAGGCCGCCTACCGGGTGGTGATCGTCTTTTTCATGCGCCACAAGGCCTCGGCCATGGCGATCGGGGTGGGGGCGTTCGCAGTCGGGATCGTCCTGTTCCGGTTCCTGCCGCAGCAGTTTTTCCCGTCGGCGGAACGCAACCAGTTCGTCATCGACGTCTGGATGGGCCAGGGAACGCGCATCGAAGCCACCGATGCGGTGATGCGCCGGATAGAAACCTACATGAAGGGAAGGAAGGAGATCGCGCACTTTGCGACTTTTGTCGGCCAGAGTGCGCCCCGGTTTTACTACAACGTCAATCCCCAGCAGCCGGATCCCGCATACGGGCAGTTCATCGTCAACACCCGCTCGGAAAAGGAAACTCCGGCACTGGTGGAAGAACTCCGGAAATCCCTCGCCTCGCTCACCCCCGAAGCGCTGGTGATCGTGAAGGAACTACAGCAGGGAAAATTACTGGAAGCGCCCATCGAGGTGCGTATCGTGGGCGACGACATCGGCGAGCTGGAGCGCATCGGTTCCCAGGTGGAGGGCCTGCTCGCGCAGGTCCCCCTCTCGGTTTTCGTCCACCGTGACTATTTTAACGAATCCTGCATGGTCGATGTAAACGTCGATGAGGAACTGGCAAACCGGCTCGGAATCACCAACGATTCCATATCCAAGCTCGTGGCCGGGGCCTTCGACGGCGCTCCGGTGAGCACTTTCTGGGAAGGCGACCGGCCCGTGACCATCCTGCTGCGTCTCGCCCAGGCGTCCCGGTCCTCTTTCGGCGACCTGCGCGACGCCTACGTGAGCTCCCGGATCACCGGGGCCAGGGTGCCCCTTCGCTCGGTCTCCACGCTGAAACCGGAATGGCAGACCAGCAGGATCGTGCGGCGAAACGGCGTGAGGACCCTGACCGTTCGCAGCTTCGTCCGGATCGGCCACTACGCGTCGGAACTCCTCAATGCGGTCCAGCCGCAGATCGAGAAGCTGCCGCTCCCGCCCGGCTACAGGATCGAATACGGAGGGGACAAGCTCAACAAGGACGAAACCCTCCCCGAGATGATGGTCGCGCTGGGCATCAGCCTGGTCGCCATCTTCCTTACCCTGCTCATACAATTCAGGCAAATATCGGAGGCCCTCATCGTCATGTCATCCATCCCTCTCGCGCTACCTGGCGCCGTCCTGGGGCTCATCGTGACCCACAACCCGTTCGGGTTCACGGCCTTCATGGGGCTCATCAGCCTGTGCGGCATCGTGGTGCGCAACGCCATCATTCTCGTCGATTACGTGAATGAGAAGATGCGGGAAGGACACACGCTGGAACAGGCCGCAAGGGAGGCGGGCGAGCGCCGCCTGCGGCCCATATTCCTGACGACGATGGCGGCCGCAGTGGGAGTGTTGCCCATGATTCTTTCCGGTTCCAGCTTGTGGAGCCCCCTGGCGAGCGTGATCGCCATCGGCCTCATCTGTTCCATGTTCATCACCCTGCTGGTGGTGCCCGTGTTGTTCGTGATCGTCAAATCGCACCTGGGCGGGCGGTCTTCCGGCGTCGTCGCGGCGGTGCTCGTCGCGGCGCTGCTTCTCGCCGCGCATCCGGCATCCGCGGAAACGAAGCACCTCACCCTGCCCGAGGCCGTCAGCCTGGCCCTGGAGAGGAACACCGCGCTCAAGATCGCCCGCTTCAAAGTGGACGAAAAGGGGAAAAAGGTCGCGTCCACCTCGGCCGACTATTTCCCCCACCTGTCCAACGATTCCCGGTTCCTGGGGATTTCGGACCCGCAACTGGTGACCATCCCGGCGGGGTCCCTGGGCACCGTCCCGAACCTCGGCCCCTTCCCGATCGAGGACGTGTCCATCAAGCAGAGTTCTTCGACCCTGTTCGTCAGCAGCACGACCCTCAGCCAGCCGCTGACGCAGCTCTTCAAGATTCACGACGCCACCGAAGTCGCAAGATCGGATAAAAAGGTTTCGGAGGCGGAGGCCAAAAGGGCCGAAAACGACGTCATCCTGGCCGTGCACCAGCTCTATTACGGCCTGCTCGCCGCCCGGAAGCAGAAGGAGGCGGCGGAAGCCGGAGTTTCGGCAGCGCGGGAGAGCAAGCGCGAGGCCGAAAATGCGGTCCGCGCCCGGAACCTGCTGGACGTGGCCGTCACCGAGACCCGCGCGGCCCTCCTGCAAAACAGGCAGTCGCTTCTCACGGCGGAAAACCGGATCGAAGACCTCAACGCGGAACTGAACGAACTGCTGGGGCTGCCGCTGGACACGGAGCTGGAACTGTCCGACCCCGGCCTCCCCACGGAGTCTGTTGAAAACCGTGAGCAGTACCTGCAGGCGGCGTATTCCCTGAATCCCGAGATCGAAGCCGCCAAGGCTTCCGTGGCGAAGGCCCGCAACGGAGTGCGCGCGGCTTACGACGAATACATCCCAGAGGTAAGCCTGTTTGCAAGCCACGCCTACCAGAACGGCGCGCCGTTTGTCGAAAACAACGTGGGCACGTTCGGGCTCATGATGTCCTGGAACATTTTCGACTGGGGCAAGCGCCGCGCCGTTGTCGGCGAGCGCGAGGCGCTGCTGTCTCAGGCCAGGGCAAACCTCCGCAGGACCAACGACCGGGTGACGGTCGAACTGGAAAAAGCCTACCGGAAGGTCGAGCGGACGAGGAGCATGATGGACGTCGCCCGGGAGGTGCTTGCGCTCCAGCAGGAAAGGCTGCGCCTGGTTTCCGACCAGCTCAAGGCCTCCACCGCCAACTACGCAAAATACGGCGAGGCGGCCGCGGCCGTCAAAAAGGCGGAATCGGACGAACTCCAGGCCCGCCTGGGCTACGAACTCGCCATCGCGGAACTGGACCGCATCGCGGGGACGTTCGAGCGGTGAAAAAGAAGCTTCCCTTTTCATTGCCATTTGAAGCGGGAAAGGCTCTACCGGGAGAACCCATGCAGGATTTTTATGGGGCCGCTGGCAATACCATGGCTTTCCTGCAATACCCAACCTCATATCCATTCTCTGGCATGCAGGCGGCATAGCCGGATGTGCACGGGATTTCCACATCGCCCCTTCGGCACACAGGCGGCACCCGTTGCTCGAATCCTCTCCTTCTCCGAGCGGAAATGCGGTACATGAAGGATATGTTGCCCTTCCAGACGCCCCCACTAAGGGCCCTTCCATGGTTGACACCATAAAGGAGGGAGTGGGCTGGGAGTGGATCAGGAAATCATTTGAATTCGCTGAGGGATGCTCTATGATGGAAGCCACGTGAGCGGGCGGGGTGTGGATCACGGAAGAACATCCGGTGTGCCTGATGGGTCGCCGATTATTGAGACCACCGGGGATGCCACAGGGTTGGCTGAAGATCAGGAAGCACACCGGTTTTGTCCACGGCGTATTCTGTGATTTGCAATCTGGAGAGGGGGCGGAGAGCTGATTTTATACTGGGAACGGGGCCTTATAGAGGTTTTCCGCGCATGGTGAGGAAGGGAAGCTGGAGCTTCACCCTTCGGGTCACCAAGCCGGAGATTGGCAACCAGAGAAATGATCTACGCAATGAGGGGATTGGCAATCAAAAGTCTGGTTGTTTCAGCGACAAACTCAGGAAGACCAGGGAGCAGAGGATTGCCGCTTCTGCTCCTTGAGACAAGTTCTTCCAAAAGGAGGAGGTTTCTTTGCGCGGACATTGAGGACAGGTCAACATGTTCGGTATCGGGAGCAACGAACGGATGAATGATGTTGGGTGCGTATTCTCGCCACCTTCTTGCATGCTGGTCATCGGGGTTCTGAATGAAATAGGCTGCTGCTCCCGCTACTACGTCCGCGATTTGTATTCCGGGGTGGCTGACGGAATTCACAAGTTGAATACCTGTAGCCATATTGAACGTTATTGGTTGTTCGTTATTGTACAGAGCATTATAGCTTCGTTCTTTCCTGTTTATCATAACATTGAACATCTCAAGATTGCTTTCGAGCGGTTTGGATTCATCACAGAACACCATCAATTGTTCGTACTTTTGGCCCATTCTAGCCAAGCCAGAGAACAATGCTGTATGTGTTAGGTCCAGAATCCACTTGCCACCTTCGTAACCCTTAAGAAAGTCGAGATTCTCAACTATAGAGTCTTTGTTGCAAAAACAGAAATCCTTGATTGAATTCAGTACTGGGTCAATCTCGGGTAATATCAGCGAACTGAACATGTGATTAGAATCGCTTGTATCCAACCTTCTCATCATCGCTTGGAAGTCTTCGCAAATCTGTTCGGCGTATTTGGCTTGTGCTCGAAAGTGGACATATAGCAAATTCGCTATGAATTTATGAAATTCGATAGTGTAAAATAAAAGATTATTATCGGCTACAACTGGTTCAAAAACATATTCAAAAAACTGACATGCCAGAGAGTATTTTTTATCAAATATTGATATATT
>LUZZ01000052.1 GCA_001603845.1 Syntrophobacterales bacterium Delta_01
GCACACCGGTTTTGTCCACGGCGTATTCTGTGATTTGCAATCTGGAGAGGGGGCGGAGTCCGTATCGAAATTCTTCGATATTGCAAGTGCTTAATGAGCCTCTTGTGCAAGCACCCGGATTCCATCCGGGCCAACCGCGTGCTTCCATAGTTGACATCAGTGTTCTCGTGATCCATTATGATCTCGGATACTTCGCTACAAATGACTCACGTAGTGGTTCTTGTCCGACAGTGAGAAGTCTGAAAGGTTGACCCTAACTGAATCCACTTTTAAGGTGCCTATGCCAGTGCATTACCGACGAGATAATCCAAACGGGATCACAGCACCGAATCCTGACGCCCCAAAGGACATGATTGCTCATATCACCAAGCATAGAGGTATGAAAACGCCTTATACTTCTGTCTCCGAAGATAAATCAGCCATTGAGCATTTCAGCGGTATACTTTATAAGACCGAATCAGACAACATCATAAGAGACAAACATATATTTCACGATCATTCTAGCCTTATCAACTACTTAAGTGGTATAATTCAATCCTCACGAAAAGGCGAGAGAATCCTAGCCGTTAGAGCATTTCAATTTGTCAAAAATGCCCGAGAAGCACTTATTGATTGGCAGTTTTCTTTGGATTCGATTGATCGTAAAGAACGAATCACATACTGTTTTAAACAAGTTCAGCAATACTTTAGCAAGGCTTGACGATGAAGAATCCTTACACTTGTGACAACTGTTTGTATAATCCAACCCAATATCACGAAATGGGTACACGTATAGGACTTTGTCTAAAGTATGACAGTTTGCTCTATAGTGCATTGCATACTACCTGTCATTTTCACAAAAGAAAGGATCTACCTTTTTTTTTAGCTGAAGAAGGAAAGGCAGAACATGCTTCCGAATTTAATAGAGATGATGGAATACTCTTTTACTATAATAAACATCAATGCGAGATAAAGCGCTATTCTGAGAAGCATGCAT
>LUZZ01000425.1 GCA_001603845.1 Syntrophobacterales bacterium Delta_01
AGAGAAGACGGCGTCTTTTCGCTCATGCGATCCATTCTCCTTGCTGTGGGGAAATTTTTAGAAGCGCGGGGGGCCGGCCCCCCACACCCCCACGCCGCCTCGCGGCTCAATTTGGCGTCTGCGCGTGCGGCCGAATCCCGGGGGGGTGCGGGGGAAGCCTTCCCCCGCGCTTTTGATCGTTTTACGCTTTGGCGCTTGATTCAGCGTTGGCCTCGACGCCCGCGCCCGACTCGTAGAACTGGACCACGCACGAAGGGGTTTTGTGCCCGTTTCCGCTCAGTTTCATGAAGTCGTACACCTGCTTGGCCACGTTTCCGAGCAGCAGCGGCGTGCCCAGGGCGTCGGCGTAGTCGGTGATCAGCTTCAGGGTCTTGCACGCCAGGGTCAGGTTGCTTTCCCTGCCCTCGAAGTTCCGGTTCAGTATGTCCCTGGGCAGGTGGGTGTTCGCGTAGCTCGCCCCGGTGCTGAAGGACACGGCCTGGGACATGACTTCGAGGTCCACCCCGGCCTTTTTGCCCATCACCAGCCCTTCGCACAGTGCCAGCCGGTTGATGTTGTACAGGAGGTTGTTGATGAGCTTGAGCGACTGGCCGGCGCCGCTGGGGCCGGCGTAGAAGATGTTTTTGCCCAGCACTTCGAAGATGGGTTCCCTGGCCTTTTGGAACGCCTCCCTGCGCCCGCCCGCCATGACGGTCAGCGTGGCGTTCACCGCACCGGTCAGGTGGCCGCTCACCGGGGCGTCCAGGAAGTCGCTGCCCGCTTCGGCCACCCGTTCGGCCAGCCGCCGGGTGATTTCGGGCGAGGTGGTGCTCATGTCGATCACCACGGAGCCGGGGGCAAGCTTAGCCAGTATCCCGCCCTTCCCGGCCACGGTATCTTCCACGATATCGCTTCGGGGAAGCGACAGGACCACGAACGGCGTGGCGTTGACCTTTTCCTGTACGTTCGCCACGGCCACCGCACCCTTTTCGACCAGATTGGCATAGGCGTCCGGATTGACGTCGTAGACGAAGACCTCGTGTCCGGCCTTGAGCAGGTTCACCGCAAAGGCGTTCCCCATCCTTCCCGTGCCGATGACGCTGATGCTTTGCTTTGTCATTTCTGGCTATTCTCCCGGTTCTAGACGTGTTTGAGGAATTGAATCGCAATCTTTAGGATTGAGCGCGACGGATGAGCCGTCCCCGGCGGCCGGGGACTTTTTGGAAAGCGTGTTGCGCAGGACGTGGGCCGCCAGGAGCACGGCCGCAATGCCCGCGCC
Source organism: Syntrophobacterales bacterium Delta_01 (assembly GCA_001603845.1). Taxonomy (GTDB): domain Bacteria; phylum Desulfobacterota; class Syntrophobacteria; order Syntrophobacterales; family Syntrophobacteraceae; genus SbD1. The sequence continues at coordinate 1,259 of LUZZ01000425.1, forward strand.
GATCATGTCCGTGGTGCCCTCGGGCATGGCGACCAGAAAACCGGCGATGCCCAGGGGGATTCGCGTCCACAGGGCGAGCTTTCCGGCGCGCGGAATATAGCCTTCCAGTGCTCCGGAGATCAGGAATATGCCCACGATGACCGTGAGCGTCTGGTAGACGATCTGCTGGGTGGTTCCGTGCAGGATCAGCGCCGGGGAGTAAATGAAGAAAAAGGGTATGATATAGGTGACCATCCCCAGGCGCATAGAGGTAAAGCCCGTGCGCAGGGGACTGGCCCCCGCCACCCCCGCGGCGGTGTAGCTTCCCAGGGCCACCGGGGGCGTGATGAAGGACACGATGCCCCAGTAGAGCACGAAAAGGTGCACGGCCATGATGTCGAAGTGGGCGACGCTTTGGACGGCGGGCACCAGGATGATCGAGAGGAAGATGTAGCACGCCGTGATGGTCATGCCCATTCCCAGCACGAAGCTTCCGAGGGCGCCGAACACCAGCATGAGCGGAACGTTGCCGCCCGCCAACTGGATCATCTCCCGCGAAAAAGAGCTTGCAACCCCCGTCAGGGAGAAGGCCCCGATGATGAAACCGCAGGCCGCAAGGATCGCCACCAGCTCGCACAGGATTTTGCCGATGTTTTCAAAAAACCGGATGAAATCGTCCCTGTGCAGCCGCGAAGACTTCCTGGCCATGGCCACCGCGATCAGTATGGCGGAGGCATAGAACGGGGCCTGGGCTTCCAGCCTCAGGTACAGCAGGTAGATCAGCAGGAGGAATACGGCGATGTAGTGGAAACCCTTCTTCAAGACGAGCATCAACTTCGGGATCTCGGCGGCCGGCAGCGGGGCCAGCCCCACCTTGCGGGCGTAAAAGTCCACCTGCAGGTAGAGCCCCAGGTAATACATAATGGCCGGAATGGCGGCGGCCTTGGCCACCTCCACGTACGGTACGCTCAGAAACGACGCCATCACGAAGGCCACGGCCCCCATGACCGGCGGCATGATGCAGCCGCCCGTCGACGCGCAGGCCTCGACCGCCGCCGCGTAGTAGGGCGGATACCCCGTCTTCTTCATGGTGGGGATGGTGACCGAGCCGCTGGTGATCACGTTGGATATCACGCTCCCGCTCAGGCTGCCGAAAAGCGAACTCGAAATGATGGCCACCTTGGCCGGACCGCCTTTTTGTCTGCCGAAAAGGGAGAAGGCGAAGTTCAGGAAAAACTCGCCCCCGCCCGTCGCCGTCAGGGCCACGCCGAACACCATGTAGCCGATGACCAGGGTGGCGACCACCTGCATGGGAATGCCGATGATGCTTTCGGTGCTCAGGACGTGGTATCGCACCACCTGGAAAAACGGCAGCGCGTTGCCGCGCAGCAGCCCCGGCATATAGCCCGTAAACAGGGGATAGACGGCGAAAAGAGCGGTGAAGAAAAACAGGGTCGTCCCCCCCGCGCGCCGCACGGCTTCCAGGGCCAGGACACAGAAGATGATGGACATGATGCTCACGGGCATGGGAGCGATGAAGGCCCACCCGCCGTGGGTGATATCCCAGGCGTGAACCGCCAGGTAGACCGAAATGATCAGCGTCATGGCGAAAAGCACGATGTCATACCATGGGATTTTTTCGGTCGGCTGGTCTTTCGTGGCCCGATAGATCAGGAAAACGGGTGACAGGAACAAAGCCAGGAGCCAGTACATGTATTGGCTCTCCAGCAGCGGATAGATCAAAAAGATTTGCAAAATGGCAAGGGTTACGCCCAGTACGGTGACCGTCAACAGAACAATGCGCTGGGGGCGGGAGAAAACCTTCCGCGTGCCTTGTTCCAGTTTTTGGGCACGATTGCCTTCGTCGTTATCCATATTTTTCCCCCGATGGATGAT
>LUZZ01000053.1 GCA_001603845.1 Syntrophobacterales bacterium Delta_01
GGCTGGAAAAGATCACCTTCGGGCGCAACTACATCATCCCCAAGCCGTTCGACCCGCGCGTGCTCATCTGGGAGGCACAGGCGGTTGCCAAGGCGGCCGTGCAGACCGGGGTGGCGCGCAAGCCGATATCCGACTGGGACGAATACCGCAACAGCCTGGAAAGGCGCCTGGGACGCTCGCAGGAGGTCATGCGGCGCATCATCCATAAGGCCAAGCGGGACCCCAAGCGCATCGTATTTCTCGAAGGCTCCGAAACCAAAATTTTACGGGCGTGTCAGATCATCCTCGATGAAGCGGTCGCCAAGCCGATATTGCTCGGAAACAGGATGATGATCAAAAGGAAGGCCGCGGAACTCAACCTGGATCTCAGGGGCGCGACGATGGTCGACCCCACCAAGTTCGACCGGCTCGAAGACTATGCTTTCGAGTTCTACAAGCTGCGGTGCCGCAAGGGCATCACCCGGCAGGAGGCCAGAAACCTCCTGAAGTCCAATCCCAACTATTTCGGGGCCATGATGGTGCGGTTGTGCGATGCGGACGGGCTGGTGGGCGGCGTCAACCAGTACTACCCGGAAACCATCCGGCCGGCGCTCCAGACCCTGCCCCTCGTCAAGGGCACCACGGTCATCGCGGGGTTGTACATGATGGTGTTCCAGAAGGACGTGTATTTCTTCGCCGACACCACGGTAAACATCGACCCCAATGCCGAACAGTTGGCTGAAATCGCCATCTGCGCGGCGGACGCCGTCAAGGCGCTCGATATCGAACCCCGCCTGGCCATGCTCTCCTTCAGCAACTTCGGGAGTACGCGCCACCCGCGCACGGAAAAGGTGGCCCAGGCGACCCAGATCGTCAAGCAGCGCCGCCCGGACATCGTGATCGACGGCGAAATGCAGGCCGACACCGCGGTGGTCCCGGAAATCCTCAACGGCGTCTACGATTTCAACACGTTGCGCAGAAGGGCGAACGTGCTGATCTTCCCGTCCCTGGAGGCGGGAAACATCGCCTTCAAGCTCATGTCCCGGCTGGGCGGCGCCAAGGCCATCGGCCCGATCCTGATGGGCACGAGCGAAGCCATTCACGTCATCCAGCGCAACTGCGACGTGGAAGATATCGTCCACACCACGGCGCTCGCCGTAATCGACGCCCAGGAGCACAAGAAATGTTCCATGGGGGAATGGTTGAGGTACGGCGCGGTTTAAGCACGCCGGATGATGATGTGTCGCTTTCTCGTGGGTTCGATCTGAGGCGGCTGCGGACCGGTCGCGGCCGTCTCGGATCGTGAGTGCTTATGCCGGCGGGCCGCTCGGTGTGGTGCGGATGTCAGGCAGGATGGTGCCGCAGTATTCCGGAGCGTCCCGGATCGCCCGGCGGGTCATCGCAAATCCCTGAACTCTCCCGGTTCACTATCGTCCAAAGCCGACCGGATAAGCTCATCCAACCTGCCGGACTTCAAGTCTTTCTCGATTTCGGCGTCCCATCGTTCCTGCCCGTAGTCCGCAATCCACGACGCCAGGGTCCGAAATTCCCGGGCCGGCAGGCTTTGAATGGCTTCCTGTTTCCTTGGGGGAGCCTTCCTGATATGAGTTGATTATTCCATTTTCTTGGTATAGTATGAAACNNGGTGAAATCGGTGCCCTGTTACGGTTCCTGTGGAGAGTCTTCTTCCAACCGCCCATCATCCGGAGAGGAACATCATGGCGACTCAACTTGAACTTGCGAAAGCGGGCGTTATAACGGACGAAATGAAAAAAGCGGCGGCAGGGGAGCCGATAAGCGCGGAACAATTGCGGGACCTGATTGCCGCTGGCCATGCCGTACTGCCCAAGAATCTTAATCACTCCTTCCCGGTGCTCAAGGCAATCGGCAAAGGCCTCACGACGAAAGTAAACGCCAACCTGGGCACCAGCGGCGAATGCTGTTCCCTCGACCTGGAACGGGACAAGCTGGACGCGGCGGTCAGGGCCGGGACGGATTCCATCATGGATCTTTCGACGGGCGGGGAACTTTCCTCCATGAGGCGGTTTTTCCTGGAAAAGTCGCCCGTTATCGTGGGCGCGGTGCCCATTTACGGAATCGCGGCGGAGATGGTCTACAACCATCGGCCGCTGGAAAAGATGGACCCCGAAGAACTGCTGCGGAGCATCGAAACGCAGTGCGCCGAGGGGCTGGACTATATCACCGTGCACTGCGGCGTGACGCTCGCTTCGGTCAAGAAGCTGGAATCCTTCGAGCGGATCATGCCCTGCGTGAGCCGCGGCGGCTCCATACACATGTACTGGATGAGAAAGAACCGGAAGGAAAACCCGCTCTACGAATACTTCGACGACCTGCTGGCCATCGCCTGGAAATATGACGTGACCCTGAGCCTGGGCGACGGATTCCGCCCGGGTTCCATTGCCGATGCCACCGACGGGGCGCAGATCGAAGAACTCATGGTGCTGGGGGAACTGGCCAGACGGGCCAGGGCGAAAAACGTCCAGGTGATGATCGAAGGGCCGGGGCACGTGCCCCTGAACGAAATCACGGCAAACGTGCTGCTCCAGAAAAAGCTCTGCGACGGCGCTCCGTTCTATATCCTGGGGCCGCTTCCCACGGACATCGCGGCGGGCTACGACCACATCACCGCGGCCATCGGCGGAGCGGTGGCCGGGGCGGCCGGGGCGGACTACCTGTGCTACGTGACGCCGGCCGAGCACCTGGGGCTGCCCAATGCCGACGACGTCTACCAGGGAGTCATGGCCGGCCGGATCGCCGCCCACGTGGCCGATATAGGAAAAGGGCTGCCGGGCGCCATCGATGCGGACAGGCGGATGTCCATTGCGCGGCAGAAGCTGGACTGGAACGCGATGCTGGAGGAAGCGCTCGACCCGGTGCTGGTCAAACAAAGGCTCCAGGTGGGCGAGGACCGCGAATCGTGCAGCATGTGCGGGAAGCTGTGCGCGGTGAAGATAAGCAAGGCGATCTAAACCGGAGCGCGCCGCGGAGGCCGCTTCCGGTGCAACGTGAACGGGGATAGGCCGGCGGGGCAGTCCCCTTTTGCGGTTGGGAAGGGGGGGCCGGAGTGGAAGAAATTCGGGATTTCCCCCGGTCCGCGTTTCCCCGGCCGCTGGCCGCACTCGACCCGGACCGGGAAAAGGCCGTCCTCGCCCTTTGCGCTCACTTTTCCCGCTCCCGAAAGGGAACCGGTCCCGCGCTGCACTCCCTCATCCGCCGCTTTCTCTCGGAAGAACGCGCAGGGGAGGCCGGTCTGCTCGCTTCGATGCAGGATTGTTTCGGCCGGTCGTTTACGCAACGGCACCTCGATTTTTGCCTCCGGCGGGCCGATGAGTGGCGCGGCCGAGGAATCCGGGTCGCAGAAGTCGTATCGCCCCATACCGGAGGGGAAGCATGCCGCCCCTCCGTTTTGTTTTTTAAGGGGGACCTGCGGCTCGATATCCCATGGCTGTGCGTTTTCAACTCCCGCAAGCCGCGCATCGTGTCTCCCCGGGCCGAATGGCTGGAAGCCCTGCGCCATTTCCTGAACAGTGCGCGGGCTGGAAATTTCCTGCTGGCCGCCAGCGAGGGCACGCTCACCTACGACATGACGGCGGCGCATGCCCTTCGTGCGGGGATTGCGCTGGTTTTGGTTCTGCCTTACCCGATTTCGGGCAAAAACCCCGGTGCGACCGTCCCGGCCGACGGCCCGCACCGTGCCGTTCTTTCCTGCCTGCCGGCTGCCAATGCCTGTTCGAAGCCGCAACGACTCGTGTGCCGCGACCGCCTCCTGGCGCGCCTTTCCTCCATTCACCTGGTGCTCGAACTGCGCTCGCGGGGAAACCTGCAATCGGTCCTGGCCGAGAGCGGCAGCGAGCCGGTCCTCCGGTTCGTCTTCGATCCGCGGGAAAAGAAGCCGTCCAACGCCGGCAACCGCCGGCTCCTTGATATCCCTTCCGGGCACACACGGAAATTTTCGCTGCCCGCGCGCATCATGACGCGGGTCCCGGATGCGGCCCCCAGTCGAACGCGTTCCCGTGCGACCGCTCCGGTGCCCATCCGGTGGCGGGACTATCTTTTCCACTATACCAGGGCGTGTCCGGGGCACTGGCCGGGGCAGCGTTACGCGGAGTACCTGCTGGACCTTCTGGACGACCTGCCGTTGTGCGGTCATTCGGCTGCGGATACCCTGGCCAGGATTTTGAGTGAAAAGATCGTCAGGGCCGGTTCGGGGCTGGTGCGCGGCCGGGAGGGCGTCGTATCGTTCAGCGCGCATCCGCCGCCGGATTTTCGCTCGCTTCGGCAGTGGAACCGCTCGCTCGGCCGGTGGACGGTGGAACCCTACGGGGTGGCGATATCGAAAAAGCGCCTTCGCGCCCTGGGGGCCAAACCGGCCGTGTACGGGCCGGACGAAACCTACGGGAGGCTTCCCGGAGATGAAAAATACCGGTTCCAGTTGGTCTCCGGCGCGGGTCCGTCGTGGAAACACGAGCGGGAGTGGCGCCTGCGGGGAGACCTCGACCTGGGACTCATCGGGGCTGAAAACGGGTTCGCGTTCGTGCCGGGTGAACGGGACCGGGAGGAAATTTTGAGAGTGTGCGGCGGCGGGTTCCCGGTGGTCGTGTTCGAGGAAATGCCCCGGCCGGATGAATGAGGGCCGGCGAACCGGCAACGGAAATCGTCCCGCCGGTTCCCGATGTGGGCACGGCCGCGCTCGTCGTCCCCGGTGAAAAACGGCGGCACACACGGCGGTGTGCAGCCGGACTGGAAGCTGGAACTTCCGCACAGGGGTTCCCAAACCGGAGTTTGGGAACCCACGCAACTCGCAACTCGCAACTCGCAACTCGCAACCCGCAACCCGCAACTCGCAACCCGCAACCGACAACCCGGAAAACCCGCAACCCGCAAGTCGCAACCGACTGGACTTCGCATGGAATTTGTTGTTGAATGTTCCCGCTCCGTGCTTTTGGCTTTTCTGCCCGTACCGGCGGCCGACACGGCGAGGCTTTCGGGAGCTACCCGCTTACGCGCGGCCAGGGCGGTAATAGATTGCAGGGAAGGTGTCGAACCGGTACCTGCCGTTGCGGACTAACTTCAAAAGGGGGAGAAACATGGAAGAGTTGCAGGGAGAAAAAATCCCCAGGGGAAAGATTGGAGTCAGATTGATCTTTACCCTGATCTGCCTGATCATTTTTTACGTCATCCAGTTCGTGGTGCAGGCCCTGGCGCTTATTCAGTTCATAATCCTGCTGATAACGCGCAGCTACAGCGAACCTCTGCGGAAATTTTCCAACCAGGCGTCCACCTATGTTTACCGGCTGGTGCGCTATATCACGTTAAACGACAACGCGCGGCCGTTTCCTTTTTCCGAGTTCCCGCCTGTAATCGAGCCTCCGGATGAAACCGTGAGATTCGACTAAGTATCCGCGCCAAGCGGGGGAGGGGCGCGGTTTTCCCGTGCCTCTTCCTCGCGGCGGCGGCCCCGGCGCGCGCAGGAACCGGGAGCGGCTGTCCGCCGCCGCATGCAACGAACGCTATCGGCAGTCGCGATGACCCATTCGGTTTCCGTCATTATCACCACGTACAACAGCCCGAACTACCTGGAACGGGTGCTCGAAGGCCACCTGGCCCAAACCGTGCCTCCCGGCGAACTGCTGGTCGCCGACGACGGCTCGGGGCCGGATACGGCACGGGTGGTGGGGGCGTTTGCCCTGGAGGTCCCCTTTCCGGTGCGGCACGTGTGGCAGGAAGATCTCGGGTTTCGCGCGGCCCGGATCCGGAACCGGGCCGTGGCGGCCGCGACGGGCGACTACCTCGTTTTTACCGACGGGGATTGCATCCCCCATCCGCGGTTCATCGAAGACCACCGGCGCCTGGCGAAGCCGGGCTGGTTCGTGCAGGGGAAAAGAATGCTGGTGAACCGGGCGGCCTCGGAACGGTTCGTTCCGCACGGGACCGCCGGCCTGCTGGCACTTTGGCGTACCGGGGGGCTTTCCGGGGTGCACCACCTGGTGCGGGTCCCCGGGTTCGCGCCCGAAAAAAAGGGGCTGAAGGGCATCAAGACCTGCAACTTGGGTGTTTTCCGATCCGACCTGCTGGCGATCAACGGGTTCAACGAAGATTTCGTGGGGTGGGGGCGGGAGGATTCGGAAATGGCCGCCCGGCTTTTCGCCCTGGGGCTGAGGAGAAAAGACCCGCCCTTTTCGGCGGTCGTCTTTCACCTGTGGCACGGGGAAAATCCCCGCACGTCCCTTCCTGAAAACGACCGGCGTCTCGCGGAAACGGTTCGCTCCGGCGTGCGGCGGTGCAAAAACGGCATAGAAAAGATCAACTGAGGGCTTGGCCGTAAATAAGCCTTTTCGGGGTCGTGCCGGATTTAAGGTCCTATTTACGAACAAGCCCTAAGCCCGGCGGGGCGGATCTTTTCGGCAATTTCCACCAGCGCGCGTGCGGCGGCCTCCACCGTAAACGGGGCGGCGCCTCCAGGCCCCGCCAGGTCCTGCCTTTTCCAGCGTTCGATCAGTTCGACTATACCGGATGCGGTTTCATCGGGCGAATCCGCCTCGGCGGCAAAGTGGCCGCACCTCTCCAGGATCGAGCGCAGTTCCGCGTTTTTGTATACCAGGCCCAGGATCGGCCTTCCCGCCAGGATGTAGTCGTAGAACTTGGCCGGAATGGTGAGCGGGGCGGAATCGTCGCGGTTGTGGATCATGACCAGCACGTCGCTTTGCCGCATCGCCCGCACGGCATCGAGCCGCGACACCTTTCCGCGGTCGGAAATCACCCCGGGATATTTGAAATCGGCAATCAGCCGGCGTGAAGCGCGGTCTACCGTGCCGTAGAGGTCCAGGCGCACGATGCCCGCCAGGGCGGGATCGCCGGATAACACCCTGGCGAGCGCATCCAGGAAAACCTGCAGGTTCCGCGTGCCGCCGAGGGACCCGAAGTGCGAAAACCGGCAGTGCTCCCCCCTGGACCACGAGACGCCGGAGACTTGGGGCGGGGCCGCTCCGGGATGGATGGCGAAAGCGGGCGCGGGCGCCTCGCGGTGGCGGGACCGGGCGGACTTTTTGGCCGCCTCGGTCAGGAAGATCACGGCCGACGCCTTGCGAAAAATCAGGCTTTCGACCCATGCGTTGACCTTGCGGGCCTGGCCGCCGCGGCTGAAATCTCCGTAGACCAGCGGATCCTGTAATTCGGCGATCCAGGCGATTCCCGCCAGCCGGGACAGCATGGCGGCGGCCACGTGGGCGCTCACCGGCCCGCCGGTGGAGTACACCAGCTCGGGGCGCTCTTTGGCGCAAAACGCAAGCCCGCGCAGGAAGGCCGACGGGAACCACGACCACTGGCTGTCCAGGCCGATCAGCAGTTTTTCCAGGAAGTAGAAGGGCAGGACGGCCAAGGCCGGCAGGAAAAAGAGCAGGTTCAGGAGCCGGCCCCTTCTTCGCACGTAGCGCAGTTCGAACCGAATCCCCGAAGGCGCCGCCGATGGGACTCGGAAGTGCGGAAAATCTTTTCGCCTCTCGGCGCAGATGCTCGAAACCAGGACCGGATCGACGCCCAGCTCTTTCAGGCGGGAAAGCCGGTCGTCGATATGCTGCGACGCGGCCTTGCCGTCGATGTTTGCAAAGTAGGAATATATCAGCCAGCACCGCTTGCGCATCGTCTGTCCCGGTTGTCGAAAAATTTTATCCCGCCGAAGCTCGGCACGGCAAGCCACGCTCGGCGGCAACGTCGCCGTGGAACGTATGAAAACACAGCGGGCACAGAAAAAAACC
>LUZZ01000426.1 GCA_001603845.1 Syntrophobacterales bacterium Delta_01
GTAACATGCCTTCCCGAACAGCATGCGTGAAAGGAACTCTCATGAGAACTGCCAAGGAGCTCTCCGCACTGATCATCGCCGGCCTTGTACTCGCGTCGTGCACTTCCACCAGCTTTCGCCCCCTGTCGAGCGGAGAAACCCGGCTGACCCGCATGGAGATGCCCGACGTTGTCAAAGAGGATTTGCCCTACGAGGTGATCTTGTCCGTGGAATCCGAAGGCAGGCCCATGGTGCGCAAGGCATGTTTCCGCTGGGTATCCGAGGAGATATCGACACGTTCCCCCACGCTGTACAGCTACTCGAACTGGACCGGCGCAGACCTGTCGAAGGGGCCTTCCGCGGAAAAATGGGTGCAGGACGGGATATCCAGGGGTTCCGATACGTTTTGCACCGGCCCGGAAAACATCCGGACCGACATTCCGGGAAAGCTGATGGTGAAAATACGGGCTGAAAACCTGGACGCCAAATACAATAAGCTCGAAGGCCAGGTGGAATACATCAGCCAGGGCCGCACGCGCTTGAGCAACAAGGTGAGCACCCGCGTGGCGGTGGAAAAGTAGGAAGACGGCGCGAAGCCTCCTCCCTCCCCGGGCCGGGGCTTATTCTCCCTGCTTTTCCCGGCGAAACGCCTTGATTTTTTCGATAAGGACGGGTAGAAAAGTCCGGCAGTCTTCGACGATGCCGATGTCCACCTGGTCGAAGACCGGAGATTTCGGGTCGCAGTTGACGGCGGCCATCAGCCTGGCGCCCGTGATCCCCACCATGTGCTGCTGCTCTCCCGAAAGACCCACGCCGATGTAGACCTGCGGGCAGATCATCTTGCCGCTCTGGCCGATCATGGTCTCCGGCGACGCCCATCCCTCATCGACCACCGGTCGCGTGCATCCAAGCGCCGCGTTGAGCGCCGCGGAAAGTTCCCGCATCATCTCCCACCCCTCGGGGCCTCCCGCGCCGGCGCCTCCCGACACCACCACGCACGAATCTTCCAGCGCGATCCCGGCAGGCGGCCTTTTCACGATCTCCAGCGTCCTGACCGGCGGGTCGGCCATATCCGGGACCGTGACCGCCACGACCTCCCCCGAGCGCGAACCGTCCGGCTCCGGCGTCTGGAAAACGCCCCGGGCCACCGTGGCCATCTGGGGACGCTTTTCGGGACACACGATGGACATCAGCCCCCCGTAGGCCGGCACCTGCTGCTTCAACCGCCCTTCCGCATCCAGTTCCAGGCCGGTGCAGTGGGCGGCAAGCCCCGTATTGAGCCGCGCGGCCACCAGGGGCGCCAATTCGCGGCCCATGCACGTCGACCCCAGGAGCAGGATGTCCGGCCGGTGTTCGAGCGCCAGCGAGCAGACGATCTCGGGATACGCGGCGGGCTGGTAGATATCCAGGGCGGAGCTTTGGGCGGCAAACACCCGGTCGGCCCCGGCGGCTACGAGTTCTCCGGCCGCCGCTTCCACTTCGCTTCCCATGACGACGGCCTCGCAGGCCGCACCCAGTTCATCGGCCAGTTGCCGGGCCCTGCCGAGGAGCTGGAGCGATACCACCTCGACCGCGCCCTCGTTTTGTTCGGCAACGACCCACACCGGGCCGGGCTTTTTGTTCGGCATAATGAGAACCTTTCCGGCTATTTCCGCTTTCGGGAATATGGGCTAGAGCACGCCGGCTTCGACCAGTTTTGCGATGAGCCGGTCGGCCTTCTCTTCAGGGGTCCCGTGGAGGATTTCGACATCCCTGCGCGCCTGGATGGTGGTCATTTCGGAAACCAGCGTCGGCGACCCCTTGATTCCCAGCCGCTCTCCGGGGATTCCCAGGGCGTCCATGCCCCACTGCTCGATCACCTTCTTGCGCGCCTTGAGGATGCCCGAAAAGCTCAGGGCCCGCGGCCGATTCAGCTCCCGCGTCACGGTGAGCAGCGCCGGCAGCCGGACTTCCACCCGCCGGTATCCGTTCTGCCAGTCCGCCCGCACCCACCAGGTCCCGCCCTGCCGGTCTTCGATCCCGTTGACCATGGTGACCGCCGGGATGTTCAAAAACGTGGCGATCTGCGGGCCGACCCACTCGGTCGCCCCGTCGCTGCTCGCCATCCCGCACAGCACCAGGTCGAAATCGCCCGCTTTTCGTATTCCTCCCGCCAGGGTGAAAGCCGTCGCAAAAGCGTCCGCGCCGCCGAAAGCCCGGTCCGACAGGAGGATTCCCCGGTCGGCGCCCAGCGCCATGCACTCCTTGACGATGTTTTCGGCCGGAGGCGGCCCCATACTGATGACCGTGATGAGGGCCCCGGAAGACTCCTTGATCTGGAGAGCGGCCTCCAGGGCGTTCCGGTCCAGCGGGTTTATCACCAGGGGCACGTCGCACCGCGTCAGGGTCTTGGTGGCCGGATCGATTTTGATCTTGCAGATTTCTTTGGGGTCGGGGACGGCTTTCACACACACCACAAGGTTCATGGGGCCTCCGGTTCCTCACGGCTGGGGCTTCCCGGGTAACGGGTTTCCGACACCGGCCGCAGCCCGCATCTCAATGCTGTTGACTTTAAGCTCCTCCCCCTTTGATGGGGGAGGCCAATGTTGTTGACTTTAAACTCCTCCCCCTCTGACGGGGAAGGCCAATGCCGTTGACTTTAGGCTCCTCCCCCTTTGATGGGGGAGGCTGGGTGGGGGTGAAAAACCGAGCGATATCAACCCCCTCCCCCTGCCCCCCCACCAAGGGAGGGA
>LUZZ01000427.1 GCA_001603845.1 Syntrophobacterales bacterium Delta_01
CGATCTGTCTCACCCCACCACCCCCTCGGAGAGAGCCCCCTCTTTATCCGTCGTCCACCCCTGAGACGTCAGAGCGTTCAAGAACCGCTTAATCATCTTCGGCTCGACGTATCCACCGGCCCGCTTCTCCAGGTAGGCCTCGACGTTCCCGAAGGTAACACGCTTTCCAGCGGCTATGATAGCCCTCGCCATCTCCAACGCTTCGGCCTCCTCGGCGGTGGGGTCCTGGCCCTCGTCGCCCTCTCCCTTCGGCTTTGGTGACGGAGTCGCCGTCCTCTCAGCACCTCCATCCCCCCCGGTGGTAACTGTCTTCTCTGTCTCTACGGTCTCTACAGTCCCTACTGTCACAACCGTCTCTCCAAAAGCACTAGATTTATCACGATCCGATTTAACCGACCGTGTAGAATTACCCTGTATTTGTGTGACAGAAGAGACAGAAGGGACATTAGAGACAGAAGGGACATTAGAGACGGTTAACCTGTAAACGTACTTTATTGGACCCTTTCCTTCAACCTGCAGAGTCTCTATCTCTTCGGACGCTTCCAGGGCGCAGATAGCCTTATCAACGTCCTCAAGCTTGACGTGAAGCTTTCGGAGGAGGTCGCGCCTTGCGATTTTCCCGCCAGCCCTTCGGATGGTCCCTATTATCTGGTTCTGTAAGTTCTCCCTCTCGGACCGGGCCACCTCCTCGATAACTACCCGCGCCGTAGGCAAAAAGTAGGTCTCCACCTGCCTTGTAGCCTCTTGGACATGTTCAAGGCTAACCGCCCTGGTGGTGGAGGGGTCGAAGTCTGGCCGCCCGACGGTAAAGACCATAGCCAGCTTGAGGGCGAAGGTCATCAACCGGCCCGCCACGGCTTGAAGTATCCGATCCTCCTCCCTCATCGCCCGCTCTTCTATCGCCCGTTGCCAGCCGGAGAAATGCTCCCAACCCTCCGCCGTAAGACTCAATTTCAAACCTTCGATATCCAGACCGGCCAACTTCTCTTTTAGGTCCCGGTACTTTATGGATATCGTAGTGTACCGGGAAAAGTCCTCCTCCGTCGCCTCTTCGAAAGCTTTCCAGGGCTTGACGTGATCCGGCCAAAAGAACCCGTACCTCAGAAGCCACCCCGAAGTAACGTCTAACTCCGACGTATAAGCCCTGAAATTATCGGGGGTGGTGGCGAGCCACTGAGTAACGTAAGGGCTAAGGATCTGAAACTCTCGCTTCTCTTTTCTTTGCCCCGTCCTCAGCTTTCGATGGTAGTCTTTCCCCTCGTAAAGCTCGGAGAAGAAGTCCCTCGCCTCGTCCATGTACTTCTTACCCATCGCCGCCAGCAGGGACCCCGCTTCATCCTTCATGAAGAACGACCGCGGGCAATCGGCCAACGCTTCAATCAACGCCTCAGGGCTAAACGAACTTGGAAGTCGTCGCCCTACTTCGTAGGTATCGAGGATCGCCCCCGGTCCATTCATCGCCGTTGTCTTTCGGCTCGTGGTGGAGTTCCCGAGACAGAAGAGCCACAGGTTAGAGTGAACGGTCCCCTGCTTTAGCTTCAAGACCACCCTTCGATCTATAGCCGTCGAAGCCATGAAGAGGCCCCCGGCATAATGATATTCTACGTAGGCATCCGAGAGGCTGGAAGCGTAGTCCACATACTCCGAAATGAAATTATCCGGCTCCAAGTTGATAGATAGCCGCGGGTTTTCCGCTACAGGTAGCCCGATAAGCTCCTCTTCGGTGATGCTCTTTATCCCGTCGTCCTTTTCGGTGGAGGTCGTCGCCTCCTCTGCCTTCAGGTGAGCATAGTCAGAGGGGAACCGCCCGGCCTTTCGCCTCGGACACGTTGCGCACGCCTCAGCAAACCGGGTCCCTCCGAGAGAGGAGGCGGGATATCCGGCCCGTGGCTCGTTTATCGCCTCACATCTCGCCTCGGAGATCTCGCCGAAAGAGGTATCGAATATTCGGTATTCGACGCCCGCCTGATCGGCGAGAGGAGACCAAAGCCGGAACGCCGCCTCCATGCTCCACCCGTCGGCATAGAGGTGCCGCGCCAGGTTCCCCAGAGCTGCGTGTCGCCCGATCTCCCCCGCCTTCACCCCTCCGGCGATCCTCTGTATGAGAGGGCACCATTCATCTGGTAGAGTGGGGGCATCCCGCCGGAAGAGG
>LUZZ01000054.1 GCA_001603845.1 Syntrophobacterales bacterium Delta_01
CAACACCCTCCCCTAACCCCTCCCATCGCAGGGAGGGGGATTTTCGTTCGTTCCATTATTTTCGTTCGTTCCACTGTTGATGAACCTGAATATCCTTTTGGGCAACAGCCCCGAAACATTTCCCCCGCGCTTTTCTATTAGTGTAATCTCGAAAGCAAAACAGTATCAATCTCCGGCTCGGGAACCCGCAATCGCACTCCAGCACCGCCGCCGAGCCTCTTGTGGACCCGGATACGAGCTGTCCGGCCCACCCGATTTTTCCGTTTCCCTGCTTGTTCACGGACCGGAGAGGCGGCGCATCTCACCCAAGTATCCAAGATCCGGTGTCCGCTGTTCTTAAAGCCCCGTTTCGGTCAGGATGGCGTTTCTCAGGAGGTCCCTGTCCGCTTCGGTGAAAAGGGCGGGCGGGGTTTGGGACGCAGGCGCGCGCGATTCCAGGCTTTGGGCGAGGGCCGCCAGGATTTTTTCCAGCCGTTCGGCCGGGCCGGCTTCCACGGGAAGGGCCGGTTCCTCCGGGCAGGCCGGTTCGGGTTCCGCCTCGGCCGCGGCTTCCGGCTCCGGGGCGGCGGTTGGGGCCTCTTCCATTTCCTCTTCCGGCGTGTCGCTGCGGTGGAAGGCTTCGTAAATACGCAAAAACCCAGCCGCCCGGTGGTTGTCGCCTGAATTTGCCGCGATTTCAGCCATAAGCTTGAAAATAATGCTGTTATGCCGGATATCGTTGTGGATTTCGTTGAGGGTCGCTTCCGCTTCCTCCATGTCGCCCAGTTCGACCAGGGCCAGGGCGAACAGCACGCGCGGCCGCAGGTGTTCGGGGTGGTACCGGAGGCCCCGCCTGCAGACCTCGGCCACTTCTTCCCATTTGCCCGCCCCGCACAGCTCTTCCGCCAGGAATTCAAAAACGCGCGAGGCAGGATCGAGATCGAGCATTTGCCTGTAGATGCGGATCTTTTCGGACGAATCTGCCATTTCGGTCTCTCCAATGGTAGGCGGGGTGAAAAAAACTCAGGGCGGATTATGTCTGCGAACCGGCTCCATGGCAAGCCCAATGTTTACACCCGCCCTCGGACGGGCGATATCCGGCGTGCCGCGAAGCGTTGTATTTCCGGATTCATGCGGCGTGGGAGCGGCTGAAAGGAACGGCTTCCATGGGAGGCCGGGCCGAAAAACCAGCGGCGCGGGGCCGCTCCCAGGTTATTGAAACGGCGGGGGAAAACCGCCCTTATCCCTTCTTTATACGGGCAACGACGTCTTCATAGGAAGCCTTGAGGTCATTCATGGCGCTGTCCACATCCTTTTTGATGCTCTCCCATTTTTCGGAAGACGCTTTCCTGAGTTCGTCGAGCTTGCGCCCGGCGGCCTCCCTGCTGGCTTCCAGCCTGGCGGTCTGCGTCCTATACTGCTCGCTTGCCCAGTTGCTCGTGCTATCCTTCAGTTCGTCGATCTTTTTGACGAGCCGGTTGTATTCCTGCTCCACGCTCCGCGTATACTCGTCTTTTTTCACCTTGGCAGACTCGCCGGCGGTCTGTGCGGTTCCTTTCGTCTCCTTCACGGCATCCCGGCCGGTAGTCTTGCCGGGTTCGGCGGAAGACGACGCCGAGGCCCCCAGGCAGACACCAGAAAATGAAAAAATGAAAACCAAAACGATGCATAATGCCGTCTTGACGTTCATGGGTCACTCCTTTCGTCGGATCATTCCCCGGCCCGCGTTAAAACCTGCATGGCGGCCGTGAGTGCATGCGTCCTCACCGGCCGAGTGCGCGCGGGCCATTACATTCTGATAAATATGGAAAATCTAAAGATCAAGTTTACCGGCGACCAGATCGATCCGCAGGCGGGTGGCCATGATGTGGGCGAGTCTTAGCGGTTCGGGGATGCGGTAGCGGCGCACGCACCGGGACACCAGCTTCTTCGACGATTCGATGTCCGCGAGGTGGCCCGGAGAGACGTAGAGCGGTTTCACGCCGTCACGCGAGCAGTAGACGAGCCCCACCTGCTCGGAACCGAGAAGAAGCGGCACGCTTCGGCCCTTTCGGAGGACCAGCGGCCCGTGCTCGCCGCAAAGCCTGCTCTTGGCGCAGCCCACGGTGGGGATTTCCAGGCACAGCCCCATGTGTGCCGCTAACCCCAGCCGGCGGGGGTGCGCGATCCCCTGGCCGTCGCACAGCAGGACATCCGGTTTTTTGATGAGTTTTCGGTGGGCTTCCAGCAGGGGAGGCACTTCGCGAAACGACAAAAGCCCCGGGATGTACGGAAAGGGCACCGGGGAAACCAGGTGCGAGGCTTCCACGGGCTCCAGGCCGGGCCAGGTGAAGGTCAGCATCACCGCCACCAGCCTGTCGGTCGCCTTGGAGTAGGCGATATCGGAGGCCCCGATGATTTTGAAGCGCGAAGGCAGGGGCCGGGCCACGACCCGGCCGGCGAGCTCTTTCTGGAGCGCTATGGCTTCCTTGGGAGACAGGTCCCAATCATCGCAGTTCAAAAGGTTCCTCGAACTGTGCCCCGCGGGGAAGGGGCTGTTGCCCGAAAAGATATTAAGGTTCATCCATAGTGGAACGAACAACAATCCCCCTCCCTGCGATGGGAGGGGTTAGGGGAGGGTGTTGTATTTCCGGGCACTTACGCTCCCATCCCCTCCCCAATGCTGTTCACTTTAGGGGCGACGTTCCATGAACTCCCCTCCCTTGGTGGGAGGGGATTGATATTGTTAAGCTTTTCACCCCCACCCTGCCTCCCCCATCAAGGGGGAGGAGTTTAAAGTCAACAACATTGCATCCCCTCCCACCAATGGAGGGGAGCGGTCTGCACTATTTTGTGGTACTCGACTGAGATTTTGGATTTCGGCAACAGCCCCGGAAGCCTTCCTCCGCCTTTTTAAAAATACCGGCCGGAACGCTTAGATATTTAGCTGCACCTGGAAAATCCGCACGAACGGCACACGATGCAACCGCCCTCGTGTTCGACCGCACCGCCGCAGTCCGGGCACGCGCCCATTTCGTCGCTCACCTGGGCGAGGTTGGTCTTGGCGCGATGGTTGAGCACCTTGGCGATGCCGTCCGCGCAGGAAACCACCTGCTCGCCGTTTCCCCAGGTGGGCGACGGGCACCGGATGCCCACCAGTTGCTTGATGATGGATTCAACCTTGACGCCGGCGCGCAGGGCAAGCGATATCAGCCTGCTGGTGGCTTCAATCTGCGAGTAGGCGCAACCGCCCGCTTTGCCCATCTGGGCGAACACCTCGCAGAACCCGTACTCGTCCGAGTTGATGGTCACGTACAGGTTTCCGCACCCGGTGTTGACCCGCTCGGTGACGCCGGAGGTCATGTCGGGACGCGGCCTGGGTTCGACCTGCGGATAATGGGGCTTGCGCTGGATGTTGAGCACCTGGACGTCGCGGCTTCCGTCCCGGTAGATCGTGAGCCCCTTGCACCCGGACCGGTAGGCGGTGATGTAGGCGTTGTAAACGTCTTCCGCGGTCGCGCTGAACGGGAAGTTGATGGTCTTGCTCACCGCGTTGTCGGTGTGTTTCTGAAACGCGGCCTGGATGTGGATGTGCCATTCCGGGTCCACGTCGTGGGACACCACGAACACTTCGCGCACGTCTTCGGGAATCTCCTTGAAATTCTGGATGCTTCCCTTCTGCGCGATCTTCTTCATGAGTTCTTCGGAATAAAATCCGCGTTCCTTGGCCACTTTTTCAAAAACCGGGTGGGTCTCCACCAGTTCCGCCCCGTCCAGCACCTTGCGCAGGAAGCTTATCGCGAAGATGGGCTCGATCCCGCTCGAACATCCCGCGATGATGCTGATGGTGCCCGTGGGCGCGATGGTCGTGGTGGTGGCGTTTCGCATGTTCGGGGTTTCGGGCCGGTCGTATATGGAACCGGAATAGTTGGGGAAGTTGCCCCTGGTCCTGCCCAGGAAGGCCGAGGCTTCCTTGGATTCTATCTGGATGAAGCCCATCACCTCGTCGGCGGTTTTCACCGCCCGGTCCGAGTTGTAAGCGACGCCCAGCCCGATGAGCAGGTCGGCAAAGCCCATGACGCCCAGGCCAATCTTGCGGTTTCCCTTGGTCAGTTCGTTGATTTTTTCAAGCGGATACCGGTTGGCCTCGATCACGTTGTCCAGGAAGTGCACGACGTCCCACACCACCTCCTTGAGGTGCGCGTAGTCCACGGCGCCGTCGAGGCACATGTTGGCCAGGTTGATGGAGCCCAGGTTGCACGATTCGTAGGGCAGAAGCGGCTGTTCGCCGCACGGATTGGTGCTTTCGATCTTCCCGACCTGCGGCGTCGGGTTGTCGCGATTCATGGCGTCGATGAAAATGATGCCGGGCTCTCCGTTTTTCCAGGCCGATTTGACGATGGTTTCGAAAACCTTGCGCGCGTGAAGCCTCTCCACCTCCTCGCCGGTGCGGGGATTGATCAGAGGGTAATCGGTGTCCGCGTCCACCGCCCGCATGAAATCGTCGGTCACCGCCACCGAGATGTTGAAGTTGGTCATGCGGTTGTTGTCGGTCTTGCAGGTGATGAACTTCTGGATGTCCGGATGGTCGACCCGCAGGATCCCCATGTTGGCGCCGCGCCTGGTCCCGCCCTGCTTGATGGTCTCGGTGGCCACGTCAAACACGGACATGAAGGAAACCGGGCCGCTGGCCACCCCCTGGGTGGAGAGCACCTTGTCGCTTTCCGGCCTTATCCTGGAAAAGGAAAACCCCGTGCCGCCGCCGCTCTTGTGGATGATGGCGGCATGCTTGATGGCTTCGAAAATGCTGTCTATCGAATCTTCGACCGGCAGGACGAAGCAGGCCGAAAGCTGCCCGAGCTGGCGGCCCGCGTTCATGAGCGTGGGCGAGTTGGGCATGAAATCCATGGAGGTCATCAGGTTGTAGAACCGCCGCTCGGTCTCCCGAACCTTCTCGGGGCCCTCAAATCTAGCGTCCGCCTCGGCGATGGCCTTCGCAACCCGCCGGAAAAGCTCCTCGGGGGTTTCGGTCGGTTCGTTGTCATCGCCTTTGATGAGGTAACGCTTTTTTAGTACAATCAATGAGTTGGATGTAAGTTTCAGGGTCGATCCTCCGATTTGCGGCACTGAGGACACGTCGGCCCCATCCGCGCCGTACTCCCCTTCGACATAGGAGGACACCGGAAAAACCTCCAAGTTTTCCATCTATTATATCCTTTTTTCGCGATTCGATGTAGTAGTAAAGGAAGGAAAATCTCGCCCCTCGACGCAGTACTTAACGGGAAAACAGGCTCCGAGTCAATGATTTAAAATGGGCGGATTTCGGGGAAAACGGCCGGATTTCAGTTCGTCCGAACATTATCGTTGAAATGATCGCTGAAATAAAAAAATTCTCTTCCTGGATCGCGCCCGAATGATAGAATTATCCTCAAAGCGGCTCCAGCAAAGGGCCGGTCGGGAAGCCGAACCAAACCGTCCGGGCCGGAACCGGGACGCGGCCCGTGAGGCACGGGTTTTCCCGGAGGGTGGACAACCGGTTTCGCCACGGTTATAAACCCGCTTGCAGACGGGGTTCGGAGCGGATTTGAATCCCGCAATCTGATTGACAGCTTAGATTTATTGCTGGTAATATCTTCCTCCCACTTTCGTAGGGAGTTGAACGGCCGCGCAATTCCCAAGTATTTGGATGGCTTATTGCCTCCGTTGGACAAGCTCCGGGGAGCGCACCAAGGGTTCGTTATGAAAATGCGAGGAGCACAGATCTTTTTCGAGTGTCTGAAGAAGGAGGGAGTCGATGTAATTTTCGGCTTCCCCGGTGGTTCCGTGCTGGATTTGTACCACGAGATGAGCAACCACGATATCAGGCACATTCTGGTCCGCCACGAACAGGGCGCCGCTCACATGGCCGACGGCTACGCAAGGGCTTCCGGCCGGGTGGGGGTCTGCCTGGTCACTTCCGGCCCCGGCGCCACCAATACCGTGACAGGCATTGCCACAGCCAACATGGATTCGGTGCCCATGGTCGTTTTCACCGGCCAGGTACCCACCCCGCTGATCGGCGACGACGCCTTCCAGGAAGTGGACATTATCGGCATCACCCGGCCCTGCACCAAGCACAGTTACCTGGTGCGCAACGTCAACGACATGGCTTCGGTTATCAAGGAAGCTTTCTACTTGGCGCGTACCGGACGGCCCGGCCCGGTGGTGGTGGATCTGCCCAAGGACGTCATCCAGGCGCAAACCGAGTTCAAATATCCCAGGAAAGTCGATCTGCCGGGCTACCGGCCCACGCTGGAAGCCCATACCGGCCAGGTGAGCCGCGCCTACCAGCTCATCAAGAAAGCGAAAACCCCGGTCATCCTGGCGGGCGGCGGCATCATCATATCGGGCTCTTCTCCCGAACTCATCAAGCTGTCGGGCCTGCTCAAGGTCCCGGTTACCTGCTCGCTGATGGGCCTGGGGGCCTTTCCGGCCGTGGTCCCGGACGCCGAGGGCGGCGAACGGCCCAACCCGTTCTGGCTGGGGATGCTGGGGATGCACGGCACCTACCAGGCCAACATGGCCATCACCCACGCGGACGTCATTTTCGCCGTGGGGGCGCGTTTCGACGACCGGGTGACGGGCAAGATCAGCACCTTTGCTCCGAAGGCCAAGATCATCCACGTGGACGTGGACCCCACCAGCATCAGCAAGAATGTGGAGGTGGACGTTCCGATAGTGGGCGACTGCAAAAACGCGCTCCAGCAGATGATACGGCTGGCCGAATCCGACCCGGTGGAAAACCTGGAGGAAGTGCGCACTCCGTGGCTGACCGAGATCGCCGGGTGGCGAAGCGACTACCCGCTTTCCTATTGCCAGAGCGTTGAAATCATCAAGCCGCAGTACGTGATCGAAAAGCTCTACGAGATCTCCCGCGGCGACGCCATCATCACCACCGAAGTGGGGCAGCACCAGATGTGGACGGCCCAGTTCTTCAAGTTCAACCATCCCCGCGGCCTGCTCACTTCGGGCGGCCTGGGCACCATGGGGTACGGGTTCCCGGCGGCCATCGGGGCGCAGGCGGCGTTCCCCGACCGGCTGGTGATCGACATAGCGGGCGACGGCAGCATCCAGATGAACATCCAGGAACTTTCCACCGCCGTGTGCAACAAACTCCCCGTCAAGGTGGCCATTTTGAACAACTGTTACCTGGGGCTGCCCAGGCAGTGGCAGGAGCTTTTCTACGAGAGGGACTACACGGGATCGTGCATGGAAGGATCCCCCGATTTCGTAAAGCTCGCCGAAGCCTACGGGGCCGTAGGGTTGAGGGCCGCCAGGCCCGAAGACGTCGAACCGGTCATCCGGGAAGCTCTTAGCATCAAGCATCCCGTTCTGATCGATTTTCTCGTTGCCAAGGAAGAAGGCGTCTTCCCCATAGTTCCGCCCGGGAAGAGTATCACCGAAATGCTTTTGACGTAACGGGGAGAATGGAACAGTGATAATCACAGACACCCAGCGGCATACGATAGGCATTCTGGTCCAGAACGTCCCCGGTGTTCTCGCCAGGATCGTCGGGCTTTTCAGCGGCCGCGGATACAATATCGAGACGGTCACGGCGGCGGAAACCCACGAACCGGGCCTCACCAGGATCACCCTGGTGACCACCGGCGATGAGCGCGTGCTTTCGCAGATCATCAAGCAGTTGAACAAACTGATCAACGTGATCAAGGTGTTCGATTTTGCGGAAACCGAGTTCGTCGATCGCGAAATGGCCCTCATAAAAGTCCGGGCGGACCAGCCCACGCGGGCCGAAGTGCTTCGCATCGTGGACATTTTCCGAGCCAAGGTGGTGGACGTGAGCCCCAACTTCTATACGCTGGAAGTCACCGGAAACGAGGGAAAGATTTCGGCCATCATGGAGTTGCTGGGACAGATCGGGATAGTGGAAACGGCCCGGACGGGCAAGGCGGCCCTGCCCCGCAGCAAGAAAAAGCTCTAGCCGGAAGCCGCCGGCTTCGCAACCGAATAGAGACGTCCCGGACCGCCGCCGGTTCCGCAACGCCTGGGAGGGCGGGATTCGGGAGGACCCGCGGCCGTGCCCGCGGGGTGGGCGGGAGAGGAGTTTTGCCCGCCGGTATTTTTGGATCGTGAGGGGGAAGGACGGACGTGCCCACCGAAGATTTCCGCAAAAAAAGAAGCCATGTTCCGGTTGCCCGGGAAGGGATTCCGTACATCGTCGCGGCGATGTTCACGACGCTCGTGGCGGCGATCCTGGGCTGGGCGGTGCTGACGGTCCTGCTGCTGGCGGCGACGCTTTTGGTCGGCCACTTTTTCCGGGACCCCGAACGGGTGATGGCCGCCGGGGAGCAGGACGTGGTTTCGCCCGCCGACGGCAAGGTGATCGCCGTTCAGAGAGTGGAGTCGGTGCGCTTTACCAACCGGCCCGGCCTTAAGATCAGCATTTTCATGTCCGTTTTGGACGTGCACGTGAACCGGATCCCGGTGGCGGGAACGGTCCGGGGCCTGTTTTACAGGAAAGGCCGGTTCATCGCGGCCAACCAGGCGGACGCCGGCGAGAAAAACGAACAGAACTGGGTCCACGTCCAGACGGATTCCGGAACGGACGTCGTGGTCACCCAGGTGGCGGGGCTCATTGCCCGCCGCATCGTATGCTGGCCCGTGCCGGGCGACCGCGTGCTCATGGGGGAGCGGTTCGGAATGATCCGGTTCGGTTCGCGGGTGGACATTTACGTTCCCGATGACTCCGAGGTCCTGGTGTCCAGGGGACGGCAGGTCTTTGGGGGGGAAACCGTTTTATGCCGGCTGAAGTGAAGAAGCGGCGGTCGCGCCGCAAGAAATGGCGCCGCCTGCGGGGTGACGGCGAAGTACCCCGCGGCACTTATATCTTTCCCAATCTGTTTACAACGGCGAACCTGTTC
The DNA here is from genome assembly GCA_001603845.1 of Syntrophobacterales bacterium Delta_01. Classification (GTDB taxonomy): domain Bacteria; phylum Desulfobacterota; class Syntrophobacteria; order Syntrophobacterales; family Syntrophobacteraceae; genus SbD1. Next base: position 8,877 of record LUZZ01000054.1, read on the forward strand.
AGCGGGTTTTTCGGAATCGTCAATTCCATCAACGGCAATTTCGAGATGGCCGCCCTTGCCATTTTCTTTTCGTGCCTGTTCGACATCCTGGACGGCCAGGTGGCACGGCTGACGCACGCTACGAGCCGTTTCGGCGTCGAGTACGATTCGCTGGCCGACCTGGTGGCCTTCGGAGTGGCGCCCGGCCTTTTGATCTTTCTCATGGCGCTCAGGCCCTTCGGACGCCTGGGCTGGCTCGCCGCCTTCGTGTTCATGGCCTGCGGGGCACTGAGGCTCGCCCGGTTCAACGTGCAGGTCGAAACGTCGAGCAAGAAGTATTTCGTGGGGCTGCCGATACCGGGCGGCGCCAGCATGATCGCCGCTTCCGTCCTGTTCATGCTCAGTTGGGGCGTTTCCCCGGCCGGGTGGCCCATCGGCTACCTGCTGCTCGTTCTCACCTACCTGCTCGGATTCTGCATGGTAAGCACCCTGTCCTACAATAGCTTCAAGGACGTGGAGGTCATCAAGGCCAAGCCCTCTTTCGTGGTATTCGGGGTCATCGTCGTCGTATGCATCATCGCGATTGCACCGGCTTCCATACTCTTCCTGCTGCTGAGCGTCTACGTGGTTTCGGGTCCGGTGCGATGGGTCGTGTGGCGGACCGCGGGAAAGCGCGGTCTCCAGGACACGCCCCCCGCCGCCGCGCTCCAGCCGGCAGGCGGGGAAGACGGCACGGCTGAAAATGAGCCCGTTCCGGAACCCGGACCTCCGGGGTCCTAAGACTCGCAATAGAAAGCAGAAGCACATGCCGAAAACGATCAGTGAAAAGATTCTGGCCGATCATGCGGGCAAGTCCGAGGTTTTCCCGGATGACCTCGTGGAAGTCAACGTGGACTTTGCATTCGGGAACGACATCACCGCGCCGCTCGCCATCGAGGCTTTCAAGCGGGTGGGGGCGACGAAGGTGTTCGACCCCCGGCGGATCGGCCTCATTCCCGACCACTTCGTTCCCAACAAGGACATCGCTTCCGCCGCGCAGGCGGCCATGCTGCGGGATTTCGCCAAGGAGCACCAGCTCCCCCACTACTTCGAAGTGGGGCGGATGGGCATCGAACACGCGCTGCTTCCCGAACAGGGCCTGGTCCTGCCCGGCGACGTGGTGGTGGGGGCGGACAGCCACACCTGCACCTACGGGGCGCTGGGGGCGTTCGCCACGGGGGTGGGCAGCACGGACCTCGCCGCGGCCATGATCACCGGCCGCGTCTGGTTCAAGGTCCCCCACAGCATGAAGATCGTGTTCAAGGGCAGGCGCCGCCCGTGGGTGGGGGGCAAAGACCTCATTTTGTACACCATCGGCCGCATCGGCGTGGACGGCGCCCGGTACCGCGCCATGGAGTTCACCGGTGAGGTGATCGAGTCCCTGCCCGTCTCCGACAGGCTTTCCATGTGCAACATGGCCATCGAGGCCGGCGCCAAGGTGGGGATCGTCCCCCCGGACGCCATCACCGAGGCGTACGTCAAGGACCGCGCCAAACGGCCGTACAAATTCTACAGCAGCGACCCCGGCGCCCGGTACGAGGCGGTCTACGAGTGGGACGTCACGGACCTGGAACCGGTGGTGGCCTTGCCGCACTCGCCGGAAAACGTGAAGCAGGTTACCGAAATCCCCGAAACCCCCATCGACCAGGTGGTGATCGGTTCGTGCACCAACGGCCGGCTCGAAGACCTGCGCAGCGCCGCCCGGGTGCTCAAGGGCAGGAAGGTGGCGCGAAACGTGCGCTGCATCGTCATCCCCGCCACCCAGAAGATATACATGGAAGCCATGGAGGAAGGGCTCATCGCCACCTTCATCGACGCGGAGGCGGCGGTCAGCACCCCCACCTGCGGCCCGTGCCTCGGGGGGCACATGGGCATCCTCGCTCCGGGAGAATCCGCCGTGGCCACCACGAACCGCAATTTCGTGGGCCGCATGGGCCACGTGCAGAGCAAGGTCTATTTGAGCAACCCGGCCGTTGCAGCCGCCTCGGCCGTTCTCGGGCGCATCGCCCATCCCGATGAGGTGGTCGGCAAATGAAAATCAACGGAAAAGCATGGAAATTCGGAAACGACGTGGATACCGACGCCATCATCCCGGCACGGTACCTCAACACCATTGACCCCGCGATCCTGGCCGCCCACTGCATGGAGGACGCCGACCCGAAGTTCGCATCCAGCATGGCGCCCGGCGACGTCATCGCGGCCGGGAAAAACTTCGGCTGCGGCTCCTCGCGCGAACACGCCCCCATCGCCATCAAGGCGGCCGGGGTGAGCTGCGTCATCGCGCACAGCTTCGCGCGTATTTTCTACCGCAATGCGTTCAACATGGGGCTCCCGATCCTGGAATCCCCCGAGGCGTCCGAACGGATCCGGACCGGCGACCGGCTGGAGATCAACCTCGATGCAGGCGAAATCGTGAACCTCACCCGGAACGAAACCTACCACGCCCGCCCCATTCCCCCTTTCATGCAGAAACTGATCGAGGCCGGAGGCCTGATGGAGTACGTGCGCGCCCAGATGTAGCGGGACGGGAGACGGCCGTCGGATACCGGATGCCGGGTATTGGAGACGAGGGCGGAAGGCGGAAGACAGACGCCGGGTTTCGGAAGTTGCAAGACAGAGGATGGAGGCGGGAAGAAATATTATTCGTAACACCCATTGATAGAGGGAAGTTCATTTATGGAAAAAGGCAAAACATACCGAATTGCTGTTCTCCCCGGGGATGGAACCGGCCCGGAGGTGGTGCGGGAAGCCCTCAAGGCGCTCGATGCCGTGTCCGCCGTCTCGGGCTTCAAGACCGAACGCGTCCAGTACGACCTGGGCGGTGACCGCTACATCCGGACGGGCGAGCTGCTGCCCCGGAGCGTGCTGGAAGAACTGAGGGGCTTCGACTCGATGCTCCTGGGCGCCATTGGGCATCCGGACGTACAGCCCGGCATCCTGGAAAAAGGGCTGCTCCTCGAACTCCGGTTCAATCTCGAACAATACATCAACCTGAGACCCGTTATCCTGTACCCGGGCGTGGACACCCCGCTCAAGGACAAAAAGCCCGAAGACATCAACTTCGTGGTGGTCCGGGAAAACACCGAAGGCATCTATGCCGGGGCCGGCGGGTTCCTCAGGCGGGGCACCTCCCAGGAGATCGCCATCCAGGATTCGGTAAACACCCGGTTCGGCGCCGAACGCTGCCTGCGGTTCGCGTTCGAGTTCTGCCGCCGCCGCGGGTACCGCAACAAGCTCACCCTGTGCGGGAAGACAAACGTTCTCACCTATGCGTTCGACATGTGGGAACGCGCCTTCAGGGAGATCGCGGCGGAATACCCGGACATCACGACCGATTACGCCCACGTGGACGCCATCTGCATGTGGATGGTCAAGAACCCGGAATGGTTCGACGTGATCGTCACCGATAACATGTTCGGCGACATCATCACCGACCTGGGCGCGATGATACAGGGCGGCATGGGCATCGCCGCCGGCGGCAACATCAACCCGAAGGGCGTTTCCATGTTCGAGCCCATCGGCGGCTCCGCCCCCAAGTACACCGGCCTCAACGTCATCAACCCCCTGGCGGCCATCGCGGCCATCCAGATGATGCTGGACCATCTCGGCGAAACGGAAGCCGCGCAGCGCGTGGAAAACGCCATAAAGAAGGTGGTGTCCAGGGACGTGAAGAACCTTTCGGCGGGCAAGATGGGCCACTCCACAACCGAAGTGGGCGACCTGGTGGCAAAATACATCGCCGAATAGCCCTTACCAAACTCAAAAAGGGAAAGCGGCCGGCTCCGGCCGCTTTCCCTTTTTTTACTCCGTGTTCTCTGTATTGTCCGTGGTGAATATCTTTTCTTTACACGGCTCCCGGAGGATCGGTAAACGTCTTGTGGACCCCACCCAGTCTTTCGGCCAGCCTGGCTTCGACGATCTCGGGCACCAGTCCGCTCACGCACCCGCCGGACATGACCACTTCCTTGATGATTCGCGAACTTATATAAATCCAGCGCATCCCGGTCATGATGAAAAGCGTTTCGACCTCGGGGCACAGTTTGCGATTCATGAGCGCCATCTGGAATTCGTATTCGAAATCGCTGATCGCGCGGAGGCCTCTCAGAATGGCCCGCGCGGGAATCTTCCTCACGTAATCAACCAGAAGGCCATCGAAGACGTCCACCTGCACCCGGTTGCCCAGCGGATGGCTTTCCAGGGCGGTTTTGATCATTTCCACGCGTTCTTCGAGGGTAAAAAGCGGAGTCTTGCCCGGATTAGCGGCAGTGGCGATGATAACGTGGTCGAAAATCTTGAGGCCACGTTCGAGAAGGTCAAGATGTCCGTTGGTTATGGGATCGAAGGAACCGGGATATACCGCTGTGTTATGCATTGTCTCTCCTGTAAGAAACCGACTTCTGCTTCACCCCAGCTTGGAGTAGATTGAGATAAGCGTGTCTCCATAGCGGCGTTCGGTTTTTTTTGTCCAGATCTTGAGCCCCACGGGCGATTCGTCTTTAATGAAATGTTCGGCCACGGCCAGCGCGCCGGGGGCGGCCACCGCGTCCAGAATATCCATCGTCTTTTCCAAATGCCCCCTGCCATAGGGCGGGTCGATGAAAATCAACTCAAACCGCTCCCCCCTGGCGGCGAGCCCCCTGATTGCGGACGGGACCCCATCGCGTATGACCAGTGCCCTGTCTTCCACCCCGCACAATTCCAGATTTTCGCGCACCAGGCGCACCGCTTCCGCGCTCTGATCCACGAAAACGCACCGAGCGGCGCCGCGGCTCAGCGCTTCGATACCCATCGCTCCCGTCCCTGCGAAAAGGTCGAGCACCTGCGCGTCCGGCACCTCGGATGCTATGATGTTGAATACGGCCTCACGCACCCGGTCGATGGTGGGGCGTATCCCCGGCCCTTTCGGCGCATGCAGCCGCCGTCCCCGGAAAGCGCCTGCAATGACCCGCATGACTGCGCCTAGAGCCTGCCGCCGTCGAGCAGCGTTTCCGCGATCTGCACCGCGTTGCTGGCCGCTCCCTTGCGGATGTTGTCGGCCACCACCCACATCGCCAGCCCGTTTTCCACGGACGGGTCCCTGCGAATCCTTCCCACGAAGGTATCGTCCGTCCCGGCGGCATCGATGGGCATCGGATAGACGGACACCGCGGGCCGGTCGACGACCTTGACCCCGGGAGCGCCTTCCAGCAGCCGGCGCGCCTCTTCCGGCGAAAGGGGTTTCCTGGTTTCGATATTCACCGATTCCGAATGCCCGTAGAACACCGGCACGCGCACCGTGGTGGCGCAAACCCGGATTTCGGGATCGTCGAAAATTTTCCGTGTTTCGTTGACCATTTTCATTTCTTCCTCCGTAAAGCCGCTGTCCAGAAACGGCCCTATCTGAGGAAGACAGTTAAAGGCTATCTGATGGGGATAGACCTCCCTTTTGGGCTCCCGCCCGTTGACGATATCCGACACCTGAAGGCGCAGTTCCTCGATGGCCCGTTTGCCTGTTCCGGAAACCGCCTGGAAAGTGGTGACCACGATCCTGCTGATTCCCACGGCGTCCTGTATGGGTTTCAGGGCCACCACCATCTGGATGGTCGAACAGTTGGGGTTCGCGATAATCCCCTTGTGGGAAAACGCGGCCTGCGGGTTGACTTCGGGCACCACCAGGGGAACTTCGGGGTCCATGCGGAAAGCGCTCGAATTGTCGATCACCACGGCGCCCGCCCCGGCCGCAACCGGCGCGAATTTTCGGCTCACGCTTCCCCCGGCCGAAAACAGGGCCACCTGGACCCCTTCGAACGAATCCTCGGTGAGTTCCTCCACGGGCATGTCCGCGCCCCGAAACGGCAGGGTCTTTCCCACGGACCTCGCCGAAGCCAGCAGCTTCAGCTCGCCCACCGGGAAGGACCTTTCTTCGAGCACCCTGACCATCAGGTTTCCGACCGCTCCGGTCGCCCCGACCACAGCCACTTTAAATTGTTTGGGTTCCATTACCGCCAATTGCCTTTCTCGTTCCTGGCGCTATCCCGCCTCCGCGGGCGGCCGGTTGCCGGTTGCGCACTCCGGCTGTCCATTTTCGCTGCCTCCGCTGGTTCGCCATTTCCAACCCGGCAACCGGTAAAACGGCCGGCGGCTCCCGGTCCGGACAGGCGGATCAGCTTAAATTTTTGACAAATTTTTCGTATCTCACGAAACCGTGCGGATGTAAAGCCGGTTTCCAGGCCATTTCCCGGAAAGAAGGGACACGGAAATCCGCGTCGCGCAAAAATCCCGGACCTCGTCCCCGCCCCGGGTCAATGCTGTTGACTTTAGGGGCGCCCCTCCCCCGGCCCCTCCCTTGGCGGGAGGGGCCG
>LUZZ01000055.1 GCA_001603845.1 Syntrophobacterales bacterium Delta_01
GGCGGCCGGCGTGGGCACCGTCATCACCATCGGCATCAGCATTGAAACCAGCCTCAAGGCGGCGCAGCTCGCCGAAACCAACGGCCGGATTTTCGCGGCCGCCGGCATCCATCCCCACGATTCGTTCCCGCTCGACGCCGCGTCGCTTGCCGAACTGGAAAGCATCCTGCGAAGGGAGCGCGTCGTGGCGCTCGGGGAAATCGGCCTGGACTACTACCGGGACTACCGGCCGCACTCCGTGCAGAAAGAATGCATGCGGCTCCAGGTCGAACTGGCGTGCCGGGTGGGCAAACCGGCCGTGTTCCACATCCGGGATGCCTGGAAGGATTTTTTGGACTTCATTCCCGAATATGCGCCCTTACTCGCGGGTTCGGTCATGCACTGCTTTTCGGGGGACTGGGAAATAGCGAAGCGGTGCCTCGACCTCGGCTTTTACCTGTCCATTCCGGGCGTGGTGACGTACCGCAACGCCGACTATTTGCAGGAAGTGGTCGAGCTGGCACCCCCGGACCGCCTCCTGGTCGAAACCGACGCCCCCTTCCTGGCGCCCGTCCCCTACAGGGGGAAAACCAACGAACCCGCTTTCGTCCTGTACACGGCCGAAAAAATCGCCCGGCTTCGAAACGTCCCGCTGGCCGAAATCGCCGCCCGGACCACGAGCAACGCGCGGGCGGTTTTCGGAATTTAAGCCGGAAGCCGGTGGGGGACCGGGTGCGGATGCCCGGTACCTGGTGGGGGAGGCCCGACGCTTAATCCTGGGTGGGGGATACTGGAGGCTGGATGCCGGCCGCCGGATATGAGATATTGAGACAGGGCGTTCAGGCCGGGAGGTGGTTTCGTTCGGCCTCGGGCCGCTTCGGCGGGAGGTGGGGCGGGTGCAGCCGCAGGGTCTGTTGCCCAAAAAGAGTTGCCCAAAAAGAGTTGTCCAAAAAGAGTTGTCCAATAAAGATATGAAGGTTCATCCATAGTGGAACGAACAAAAATGGTGGAACGAACAAAAATCCCCCTCAGTGGAACGAGCGGAAATCCCCCTCGGTGGAGCGAGCGACAATCCCCCTCCCTGCGATGGGAGGGGTTAGGGGAGGGCGTCGTATTTCCGGGCACTTACAACTCTCCTCCCCATCCCGCCAAAGCAGGAGAGTAGCCCCGTACTTTTGGCGGCCTCCTCCTGAAATTTTGATTTCGGGCGACGGCCTCCCGTGCCGTGCCCACAAAAAGTCAGGATCTTTGAGCAATTATTCATCCCGGTGTATATAGTATCGAGAATCCGGGATCGGGAAGCCGGCATTGAGCATCGAGCAGCCGGATCCGGTATTCAGCAACCGGTATCTTCCATCGAACATCCAGCATCGAGTATCGACGCCCTCCGGGAAGGGACCGCAGATGAGGCGAATCTCCAGGGGAATCCAGGGAATAAAAGGCATAAGAAGGTTTGGCGCCATTGCGGGCGTTCTCCTGAAGCACGGGTGCGGGGACCTCGCGGAGAGGCTTTTCAACGGCAAGACGAAGCGGGCCGCGGAACCCGAACGGGACATGCTCCTGCGGGTGGGGTTTCCTTCGGCACGGCGCATCCGCCTGGTGCTGGAGGAGCTGGGGCCGAGCTTCGTGAAGCTCGGGCAGCTCATGAGCACTCGCGCGGACGTCTTCCCGCCCGAATATATCGAAGAATTCAAGAAGCTCCAGGACATGGTGCCGCCGGTCCCCTTTGCGGACGTGAAGCGGGTCATCGAAAAGGAGATCAAGCGGCCTCTTTCCGAAGTCTTCGCCCGCTTTGACGAGAATTCGATCGCCGCGGCCTCGGTGGGGCAGGTCCACATCGCGGTGCTGCACACCGGCGAAAAGGCGGCGGTGAAAATCATCCGGCCGGGCATCGACCGGCAGGTAAGAGAGGACCTCCGCCTCATGTACTACCTGGCCGAAAAGGCCGAAAAAGCCATGGAGTTGGCGCGGGTGGTCGGGGCGGTCAACCTGGTGCGGGAGTTCGAACGGAATATCACCCGCGAGCTGGACATGCTGATCGAGGCGGGGAGCATCGAAAAGTTCGGCAAAAACTTCGAAGAAGTCGATGAGATCTACATCCCCAAGGTCTACTGGGAGTATACCACCCGGTCCGTGCTGGTGATGGAACACATCGAAGGCATAAAAATGGACCAGGTGGAAGAAATCCGCGCCCGAGGCATCGACCCGCGCGAGGTGGCCATGATCGGGCTGCGCTCCTTTTCGCGCCAGCTCATGCAATTCGGCTTCTTCCACGCCGACCCCCACCCCGGAAACACCATCGTCATGTACGACGGCCGCGTCGGCCTGGTGGACTTCGGCATCACCGGCTACCTGGACGAAGAGATGATGCGCCAGATCGCCAACCTGTTCCTGGGCTACGCCGAACACGACTACGACATGGTGATGGACGCCCTGAGCGATGCCGGGCTGATCAACGAGGAGATGGACCTGGTGTCGTTTCGAAGCGACCTCAAGGACATGAGCGAAACCTTCTACGGCCGCTCGCTTCGCAACATATCGGTAAGAGACGTCTACGACCAGGTGATGACCCTCGTTTTGAAATACCACATCCGGCTCCCGCGAAACCTGCTCCTGCTGCTCAAAACCTTCATCCAGACCGAGGCCCTCGGGAAAATCCTGGGAAGCGATGCGAGCATCCTGGAGGTGACCAAGCCGTTCGCCAGGGACCTGCTCAAGCGGGGCTACGACACCCGGAGCATCCTCAAAAACCTCGACCGCGAAACACGGACGGCGAGCGGGTACGCGCGAAGCATCCCCAAGCACCTGAACGACATCCTGAGGCAGACCGCGGCCGGCCGCCAGCGGATCGAGGTCCGCCACAGCGGGCTGGACAAGGCTCAGTCGCAACTGGAAAAGGGAATCAACCGGCTGACGGTGGGAGTGATCATCTCCGCTTCGATCATCGCCGCGGCGATGATTCTCAATTCGGGGCAAAAAGTGCTGGAATTTACCACTACCCTGTTCGGGCTCCAGACAATATCGCTGACCGCCGTCCTGGGCGTCGTCGGCTACGTGGTGGCCACCTTGCTCGGGGTGTGGCTCATCGTCTCCATTCTGAGGTCCGGGAGGCTTTGACTTCCGGCCTGAACATTTCGGGGGGAAAATCCAATGAGCACCGCGCTGATCCTCATCGATATCCAGAACGACTACTTTCCCGGCGGGAAAATGGAACTTGACGGAAGCACGGAGGCGAGTCTCAAGGCGCGGGAATTGCTGTCCTTTTTCCGTACAAGGCAATTGCCCGTCGGCCACGTCCGCCACGTATCGAAGCGCCCCGGAGCAGCCTTTTTCCTTCCGGGAACCGAAGGGGCCGAAATCCACGAAAACGTCGTCCCGCTCGCCTCGGAAACGGTCATAGAAAAGAACTTTCCCAACAGCTTCCGAAACACCCGCCTGCTGGACTTCCTGAAAGAAGCCGGGATAAGCGTCCTGGCCATAGCTGGCATGATGACCCACATGTGCGTGGACGCCACCGTCCGGGCCGCCTTCGACTACGGCTTCCAGTGCACCGTGATCCACGACGCCTGTGCCGCCAGGACGCTCTCGTTCGAAAATGCCACGGTCCCCGCGCCCCAGGTCCACGCGGCCTTCCTCGCCGCCCTGGCGGGGACCTACGCGCGCGTGGTGAGCGGCAAGGAATTTCTCGCCGATTTCCACTGACCGAGCAACCCGGCGCCCTCACGGCAAAAAGTAGTTTCCCCTTGCCGCCGACCCCTGCTCCTGGTATAAAAAGAAGTTCGTTGCGCCCATAGCTCAGTTGGATAGAGTGCCGGACTACGAATCCGTAGGTCGCAGGTTCGAATCCTGCTGGGCGCGTAGTAAAATCAAGGGGTTACGGGAGCGTCTGTAGCCCCTTGTTCCATTTCTGCGCTAATTGTCCCGCTCTTGTCCCGCTCAAGTCGGTTATCCCGCTTTCCCAGAAATGGGTCAACGGGGGCGGGGCTTCCCCGCATCCGCAAGACCGCGCCTTCCACCAACATCGTTCCCGCTGGCAACGCCCCTGCTGTCTTCAACTTCGGCGACAACGCCATCCGGGGCATCGCGAGCGATAAGGACGGCAACCCCTGGTTCGTGGCGAAGGACGTGTGCGGGATTTTGGGGTACTCGAAGCCTCAAAATGCAGTGGCGATGCACTGTAAGCACGCGAAAATTCTCAAAGGCCCTGAATCGGGGCTTTTGGAAATCCCGCCTCGCGGTCTGCCCATCATCCCCAGGCCGACCTCTACCGGCTCATCATGCGGTCCAACATGCCGGACACGGAGAAGTTCCAGGATTGGGTAGTCGAAGAAGTCCTTTCTCTTGAGAACCGCACTGTTTGGGGGCGGGGTCTGCCGCTAACTGGCGCCGATTTGCTATTTGCTGTCTACTCCCCCTACGTTGACCTGAGTTTCGGGTCTGTAGGAAAGCGACAAGCCAACATGCCCGTTAATTCAACGACATACAGGATGCGTCGAAAAATGTCGTGTTACTACAGGCTCTCTTTTGTGCCGGTGGCCTCAAGAACCGGCTTTGGCATGGAAACCTTCAGGTTCTCAAGGATTTGAGAGATATCCTCATTTATCTCGTTGCGCCGAAAGAATCCGTTTGGGCCTGTCTCAAACTCAATGGCCTTAAACTCCGCGAGGGCATGTCGGATGGTGGACCATGTTTTCCCGCAGGCCAACTCGGTGGTTCTTTGGATGAGAAGGGCAAGAGCGCAGATTTTGACATGGGCTTCAATTCTGTGCGGCAGCCAGTGATTGACCGGGGTGAGATGGATCTGCGTGCTTTTGAGTGTTCTAAAGCAACGCTCGATGATCATGAGATTTTTGTACCCACAGGCTGCGTCCTCGATGTTGAGGGTGTCGTCATTGGTGATGAGAACCCATTTCCCGTCGTATTTCTCTGCCTCGCGGATCTTCTCGGTGGCGAGGCAGACTTTTCCCGCCGAACTGATGGCGAGATACCTTGAAGTGCGCTGAGAGGCCAGGAGCTTGATAGCCCATTTTGCTTTTGCGTCCCAGTTTCTGTGCCGGTCGAGTTCTTGGGTCAGCTCAGAGATAACCTCCTCTCTATGGGCCTTCTGTCTCTTTGCCTCCTTGGGATTGAAGCAAAGGATATACCGGCGGCGAAGCTCACCGTCTCCGACTTAACTTCCTTTATATGGAGATTTTCCGCTATTTTCTTAAACCGGCCGGGGCGAGTCAGCACTTCCTCCCTGACTTCCTTCACGCTCGCCGCCCTAGCCGCCAGGAGATACTTCCCACACCCTTTGGTGAGAAGTTCTCGGTTCTCCTCGCTGTTCATTCCAGCATCGGCAACGAAAAGACACCGCCCAAGCTTCCAGTCTCGAAGACCGGACCTTACCTTCTCAGGGTTTCCGGGCCGACCTCCCGTAGCCTTCCCTTGGATGCTTTTGTACTCACGACTCCCGGAGATGACTCGGCGTGCATGCTTCAGAACAAGCTGTTGGCTCTGACTGAGGCGAGTACCCAGGGCAAGTGTTTGGATATTGTGTATAAAACTCTTTGCAGGGGAGAAACGAACAATCGCAGGATTGAACCCGCGTATCTTTTCTGCTCCCCTGACGGATTCTGGTACGTGGTGGCTTTTTGCCAAAAGGCAAATTCGTGGCGAACCTTTGCCGTCTCCAGATGGTGATCCCGCTGATACTGGCGACAATCCCACTTTCCAAAACATATCTTTTAATTTCTTCACCACTAAAGCGAGACAGCGGTATCCCCAGTTTCGAGGGAAGATCACAAGCCAGTGCTTCAACTTCCACCACGATTCTGGGGGGGAAACCGAGCAGGGCGCCCGGGCCTGGATTGATCGGACAATCCAGACAGGCGCTGTTCAAAGAATCGCTTGCGCCACTTGCACACGATTTGCCGAGGCAAATCGAGCCTGGTGCCAATGCCATCATTTGAGAGCCCTTGTGCGGCAAGTAGCACTACCTTGGCGCGCACCACAGAAAAATAAGGTGCCGTATACTTCTGTGCCATCGCTTCCAGTTTGATCCGCTCCTCCTCGGACAGCTCAATCGAATAAGGGCTTTTCCTTGGCATGTCTCCCCTCCCTTGGTGGAAGATATGCCATTTTTAGTTCAACGATGCAATAAATACGTCATCGTATTTATGCGGATGAGCACTTAGTTCAAGAGCTAAGAAGTCGTGGCGCTGGGCACAAGAGATCAATCCCTGTGATGGTGCGGCAAGAAGATTTCGACCCGCGTCCACTTGCCCGGAGCACTGTCGATGGAGACGGTTCCATGGTGCAGCCGGACGATTTGCCTCACGATCGCCAGCCCTAGGCCAGCCCCGCCGTATTCTGTCGAACGGGATTTGTCTACCCGGTAGAACTGGTCGAATACCCTTGTCAGGTCTTCCTTCGCGATCCCGGGGCCGGTGTTGCGCAGGGTGAGGCGCGCACCGTTGTCTTCTCCGGCCAGGACTAGCTGTATGCGACCTCCCTCCTCGTTGTACTTTATGGCGTTGTCAAAGATATTAATCAGCGCCCTGCGGATTCTGTCCCGATCACCCCGGATATCGAGTCGTGACGGCATGTCGGCATCCAGCTTGATGCCGGCCCTCTCCATCAGCAACGCGAAATCGCTTGCCACCGAACGGGCCAGAGCAACCAGGTCGAGCATCTCAAGGGTCAATGCGGGCGTGATTTCCAGGGCGGACAATTCCAAGAGCGTCTTGACCAGCCTGTCCATACGCATGACGTTACGACCCTGATTTTCCAGCTCCTGCCTTAAGTTCTCCGGCAAATCTGAGCGCAGCATGGCTTCTTCAAAAAAGAGCCTCAGCATGGCGAGGGGACTCTTCAACTCATGGGATGCATCGGCAAGAAATTGCTTTTGCCGGGCAAACGAGAAATGCAGCCCGTCGAACATCTCATTAAGGCAGTGGGCGAGTTCATGGATCTCGTCGTGGTTCTTGCCCAAGGGGATTCGCTTATCGAGTGTATTTTCGTTAATTTCGCGGGCAAGCCGGTTTATCGTTCCAATAGGCTTCACGATCCGCCCAGCCGCCAGATAACTCAAGCCTATCAGCAACCCGGTGGAGACAACCATGCCGATACAGATCGCGGTCAACAGATCGATGTATTCCTTCTCCAAATGTTCAATCGGTCTAGCGATCTGGACCAGGCAGGGAGAAGCGGCAATATTTTCGGCGATTACCCGGACCCTGAACGTGACTTCATCGCCGTCGTCCCGGTTGATGTAGATGCGATCACGCGGAACGTGCGCGGAGATCATGTACCCTTGCTCGCCCTTGTCCCTATAGAATGGAAGGTTCACTCTCCTGGACAGCTCGGTTTGATAGATGGGATGCATACCCCGGTCGTAGACTTTAATCCAATAGTGTGAGGGGGAAACAAGCAAAATTTTAGACTCCCGATCGCCCGCGTTTCCACCGGCCCTTCCCAATTGCCGCGCCACCAGGACGGCGTCGGCTTTGAGCTGAGAATCCAATACTTCGAGGGGCTCTTCCCTCATTTCCAGAAATACAACCAACGAAAAGACCAGACTGGTCAGAAATCCCGCACAGGCAACCCAAAGTGTAATCCTATGGCGGATCTTCATAGACTTTCATCTTTTATAATGTAGCCGATGCCGCGCATCGTCCGAACGACGTTCCCGTCGAAATCGCATATCTTACGCCGCAGGTTCCTCACATGGACGTCGATCGTGTTGGACATGGTGAAGGGATCAAAATCTTCCCCCCAGACGTGTTCGGCCAGGCTGAAACGCGAAACGGCCCTGTTTTTGTTGTAGAGGAGAAATTCCAGAATGGCAAACTCCTTGGGCGTAAGCTCCACTGCCTCGCCGTCTGCCCTCACCTCCCGTGAAACGGTATCAAGCTGGATTTTGCCGGTTTCCAGAACGGGCCTGGCATGTTCCGAAGCCCTTCTCAACAGGGCGCGTACCCGTGCAAGAAGCTCGGAGGCGGAAAACGGTTTCGGCAAATAATCATCCGCACCCTCGTCCAGACCCATGACCCTGTCATCGATCCTGCTCCGGGCCGTGAGCATCAGAACCGGGGTCCGCATTTTTGCCTCGCGGATTTCCCGCAGCACTGAAAGTCCGTTTGTCTTCGGCAACATGATATCCAGTATGATGAGGTCGAAGGGTTGCTCGAAAATCCTATCCAGCGCCTTTTCACCATCCGCGGCCGTATCGACGATGTATTTCTGCTTGACCAGCAAAGCGCTCAACTGGTCACGGATATTGGCTTCGTCATCAACTACAAGGATTCTCATGCGGTTTCCCATAGCGGACTTGGTTGTTTATGCAGCCGGTTCATGAAACCGGGGTTCGGCCGTTCCGGCACCTGTTGAAAATGATAAGGCCGGTTATCAACAAAGGCACGCCGGCTGCCACCGCCAGCACGCGCTTCGTCTCAAGGACCTTTTTCGGCCGTACCTGGAACTCTATCGTCGGGCTGGTGAACACCTGCCGAGTGCCGCGCTCTGTCACGCTTACCACTACCCGGTAGTCACCTCCCTTGATAAGCCGCATGGGCCAGTCGGTCCGCAGGGATCCGCCGGGTCCGAGAGCCGTGCCGGTGATGGCTTTGTGGGCGCTCCAGTCTTCCAGGTCAACGGGCTGTTCGTGTCCCGCATCCATCTCGATGAGGCTGATCCAAGCCACCACTCCCTGGATTGGCACCGCGCCGTCGTTTCTGATGGTGCTCCAGAACCGGAGGTGATCCCCCATGGAAGGAGCCACGGCGTTTTCGCGGTCAGGTCGCAGATCTATGGACAGGGGCGATTGAGCTTTGAGTGAAACAGGTGCAGACAGGAACGCTGCCATGAAAACCGGTACAAGATACTTCACTATCTTCATTGTGGTATACTTTCATTGAAATTTCACTCGGGCAGTGCTCCGCCGGGCCGCCAGGAGACAAACACCAAGCCACGTTGCCACCAGCAGGAGTCTTGCTGCTTGGGCTCCAAAGGGCTCGCTGTCGATAATCACGCTGTCCAGGGAGTTCAGCGCCCCGGCGAACGGGTTGACAGCGTCGAAAACATGCCCGATTGCCGACATTCTCAGGCTGGGACCCAGCAGGAGCGGGATTGCCGAAATCGTCAGCACTGTTACCGTGCTCAGAAGCGATAACACCACACTCCCGGTGCGCGCGGACAGCGCCATCGCCAGGCATCCGTACCCGAGCACCACGGGCGTTCCCAGCAGGGCCAGGCAAAAGACCGCCTGCCCCAGGTTCTGGCCGCCTTGTCCCACCGCCCACAGGTAAGGCATTGCCATGACAAACATAACGCCCCACGCCATCAGAAGCCCGAGTCCCTTGCCGGCAAGCAGAGCGTTTGGGCCAACGGGGGCGCAGAGCAAGGGCGTCAGGGTCCCCCGCTCCCGCTCACCGGCGTAGGAATCACTCCCCAGGACTGCCGCTATCAGCGAGCCAACCGCTAAGATCGTCCCGGTCATCAGATAGACTACCTGGGCGTTGTCCAGCAGGCTGAGTTCCGTATCGCTAACCAGGAGCAGGCTGAAAGTCGAGAGCAAGCCGCTGTAGGCCAGAAGCCATAACAGGGTCCGTTTGCTGCAAAGCAACTGGGCACTTTCCTTGTGCGTGATGTTCCAGTAGATTTTCATCAGGCCGCCTCCCGATCATTCGAGGCTTCGATAGTTTCCAGGTAAAGTTCTTCCAGGCTCAAGGTCTCGGGGTGAATCTCGATGATCCGCCAACCACGCCTCCACAATTCCGCCCAGAGATCGGAAGGACTGCCGACAGTTCCCGGGACAAGCTGGAGACGACACCAATTACCATGGAGGGCGGCACAGTCTAGCCCTACCGGGAGATCAGTCGTATCCGGCTTTCCTTCCAGGCGCACCCGATAGCGTTGCTCCGTGTTCCGTTCTGCCAACAACTCACCCAAACGGCCTTCAAACCTCGTGCGGCCGTGATCGATGATTCCAATCCGGTTGCACAGGCGATCCACATCATCGAGCAGGTGTGTGCACAATAGAACGGCGGTCTTGTGATCAGCCGCGAAGTCCGCCAAAAGATCGTGAAATTCGCGCCGGCCCTGCGGGTCGAGTCCGTTGGTAGGTTCGTCGAGTAGCAGTATCTTCGGCTTGGGCAGCAAAGCCCTGGCAATGGCAAGGCGTTGTTTCATGCCGCGAGAATAAGTCCCGATGAGGCCCTGCCGGTCCGATCCTAACCCCACCTTCCACAGAATCTCCCGTATGTCGCTATAGCCAAGCGAATATCCATACAGCCCGCCGAACCATTGCAGGTATGCAGTCGCGCTCATCCAGTCGTAAAATCCGGCGCTCTCCGGCATGACGCCGATTTGCCGGCGGATTTCCAAGGCATCGAAAGCGGGGTCGTGCCCCAGTACCCGGACCGTGCCGCCGCTACGCTCACGCAGTCCAAGCAAAGCATACATGGTCGTGGTCTTGCCCGCCCCATTAGGGCCGAGAAAGCCGTAGACGTCTCCGGGCTCCAGGTGCAGGTCGATACCCTTGAGCAGTTTTTTTCCATCAATTTCCAACCGCAGCTCCTCGACACTGATCATCGCTTTGCTTCCCCAAGTAAGTGCAGCACGCTAAGTGCATCTTTTTGATGACATAAACACGTAAGGATATGAGCGGCTAATGGTTCAGCCGATCAAGCAGCACCCCCAGCGATGTGCCGCACGCCGTAGGATCTTGTTGTAAGGCGCGCAAGTCCCGCAGCACATCATCGATGGCCTTGTCCACGGAAGACCAAACTTGTGGATTCATCGGTTTGAGCCTTGCCTGAGCGTTATCCCAGGCAGTCTCCAGATCGGCAACGCGTGATTTGGCGGCGGACATCTTTCCCGCACGCACCAAGCCCAAGGTGTTTTCCGTTATTTGCCGGAAGACGGCCAAGTCCCCCAGGGGAGCGGCGGACGAGACGCCTGCTACCGCCAGGTCTTGGAGTTGTGCCCTGCGCCAATGATAGCCCGCACCGGCTGCAAGCGCTATTACAGCCACAGCCGTGACGATTTGCCAGATGAGCATGACTCGCTTCTCCCTAACGATAACCGGCGTTGGTGTACCGTGGATCAAGTCCCGTTTGGTCATGGTAAGGAACAATACGACGGCGAGAATCGCAAAGAGGAATATGGCGCTGGTGATTGATGTGCCCAGCCCCAGACCTCCATTAACCGGCGCCTGGGAAAGATAGTCTCCGAACGAAGCCCCAAGTGGACGGGTCAAAATATAGGCGATCCAGAATGCCAACACCGCATTCAACCCCGTATGCCACGCAACCGCCACGGCTATAATGGCCGCACAGATGATCTCGCCCGTCACCAGGTAGCCGAACCCGAGCTTCTCCGCCATGAGGTCTCCCGCCGCCGTCCCCAAGGCGAACGTAAATAGGATGGCCAGCCAATAGAATGATTCTCTTCGCCTGGTGAAAATGGAATGAATCGAGAGCGTTCGCTCCTTCGCGTACCACACGACAAATGTTATCGCCAGTGCCAGGCTGAAAGCGGCAGTGCTTACCACCAGAGGCACGCCCATACCGTCCGTCAGATTATCTGTAATCAATGTTCCGACGATACTTATCAGGACGACGGCAGTCCAGTAGATGGATGCGACATATCTTTTCGCTGAGAATTGGACAAAGAGCACAACCAGCAACAAGATGCCCATTACAACCCAAGTTTGACAGATCACCCCAATAATCACTGCAATACTTCTCCCAACCAGTTGA
>LUZZ01000056.1 GCA_001603845.1 Syntrophobacterales bacterium Delta_01
CCCAAGTTTGACAGATCACCCCAATAATCACTGCAATACTTCTCCCAACCAGTTGACTTTTCTCGGCCCAATTTCCCAAAATCCAAAATTCGTGTAGTACGAAAATAGCAAAATAGTTGTTGATTAGATACTGACTGGTGTTGTATGGTCCTCGCACCATGTACATACGACTAAGCACAAAGCGATCAGAAGGGGCCACCTACCAGTACCTCCAGTTGTGCGAGTCCTTCCGCAACGACAAGGGGGAACCGCGCACCAGGGTCGTCGCCAATTTCGGCAGGGTCGATAAGCTCGATGCCAAAAAGATCGACCAGACGATCAGCGCCCTTCTCAAGTACGCTTCAAGACCGGCGCTCATCCGCCCGCCGGACGAGACCGAATACGGAAGAGTACGAGACCTCGGCAATGTCCTGACCCTTGAGCATCTCTGGGACAAATTGCTGATCGGGCAAACCATCAGCGCCAATCTCAGGGAAAGCAGGGTCGAGTTCAGCGTGGCCGACATGGTGAAGGTGATGGTTTTGAACCGGGCCTGTGACCCCAACTCGAAGCTTGGCGTCATGCGCTGGCTGAACACAGTCCATATTCCGGACCTAAATTGCGGGCAAGTAGACTACCATCATCTTCTCCGGGCGCTTGACTATCTGATCGAGGCAAAGGAATCGATTGAAAAAGAGCTCTTCAATCAACTCCTTACGGTCTTTTCTCCCAGCGTGGACCTGGTCTTCTATGATCTGACCTCATCCTATTTTGAAGGCGATGGGCCGGAGCTTGCCTCCTTTGGTTATTCCAGGGACCAGCGCCCCGACAGAAAGCAGATCGTTTTGGCCCTGGTGGTCACCCGCGAGGGCCTTCCCATAACCCATGAAGTGCTTCCCGGAAACACCGCCGACGTTTCAACCCTCAAGGCGACCGTGGAAAAGCTCTCCAGGAAATTCAACATTGGGAAGACTATTTTTGTTTGCGACCGGGGATTTATCAGCGAGGACAATCTTGCACATCTCGACGAGTTCCACTACCCCTACATTATTGCCCTAAAACCAAGGGGAAACAATGAGGCGCGAGCCCTCTACCAGAAAAGCCTTGCCGGGTTTTCGGAAGATGCTTCGCTAAAGGGGCTTCGAATCAAGGAAAAGCAGCAAAACGGGTTCCGATACATCTTGTGCCACAATCCGGAGGTGGCTGAAAAAAAGAAGCAAAAGCGCGAGGAGTACTATCTCAAGATCCGAGCCGAGGCGCAAAAACTGGAGAAGCAGTTCCAGCGCGGCCGCCTCAAAGCTCTCGACCTGCACCACCGGCTCAGTGAAACCATTGAAAAATACCACATGAGCCGATACCTCGACCCGAAGATCGAGGGCGACAGGCTCATCCTCTACATTAATCCCGAGGTCTGGGAGCAGGAGAACTTCCTTGCCGGCAAGTTCTTCCTCAAGACCAATCTGGACGAAAAAGAGCTCCCCGCGCCGGAGGTCGTGCGCTCTTACAAGCAGCTCCAGCAGGTCGAGCGCGCCTTCCGTGAGTTGAAGGATTTTCTGAAAATCCGTCCCATCTTTCACTACACCGATACGCGAGTAAAGGGGCACGTCTTCGTCTGCGTCCTGGCATACCTGCTTGAGCAGCTGATCGGACTTCAGCTAAAGAGGGCGTCCAAGAATATCTCCGCGCGGCGGGCGCTACATCTTTTGTCGCAACTGAAAAGCATCGAGTGCAGGGCCAACGGCAAGAGCCTGGTCGTCACCAATCAGGTCGATTCCGAGATAGAGGGCATTCTTGATTCGCTTGGAGTTCGCAAACCGGAGAAAATCCTTAATAATTAGCTGGTTATCTGGCCCGTAGTCACGAAAGCCAAAATTTTATTCAGAAAAACCGGTAGCTTACGAGGCTGCTGTCAAAGTCGGGCTTCAGATACTCGGGCTCCACATAACGGGAGAGCTGCTCATCGATGGCCTGAACATCCAATGATTCAATGGTTTGCCTGATTGCTTCCTGGAAGTACAGTTTCCGGATGGATTGAAGCTTGAAGTAAAAAGAAATTTGCAGGTTGGGTTGTTGTACGGGAAAGGATATATCCGCCGAATCGGTCATTGGCTCCCTCCCCAGCCGAGCCTTTTGCGCGCAAGTCGAGCATATTCCTCTTTAATCTCGATTCCCGTGAATTTTCGCCTGAGCTTCAGGCACACCTCCCCAACGGTGCCGGTACCGAAAAAAGGATCGAGCACCCGGTCCCCTTTCTGCGAACCTGCCAGGATGCAGGGTTCGATGAGTTTCGGAGGAAAGGTGGCAAAATGGGCTTCCGGAAAAGGTTCGGTATTGACTTCCCATACCGTCCTGCGATTCCGGCTGGCGCCATTGAAGTTCGATTTCTCCAGGATGGCGTCGTAGTCGTAGAAATATTTCTCGGACTTGGAGAGAAGAAACAGGTACTCATGCGCCCTGGTGGGCCGGTCCTTCACCGATTCGGGCGGCAGTTCGGCTTGTACCAGATAATATCCGAGCGGAGAAACCAGCCGTCTTCCTGGAGGGCAAAAGCCACTCTCCACGGGACCCCGATCAGGTCTTTGGGCTTCAGACCCTCGGGTGTCGGAGGACGGTAGTTCATGGCACGCGCCGGATTTTTTTTGTCAGTGTGTCTCCAAGTCCGATTTCCGCTTGTGTAGGAATCGCCGATATTGAGCCATAGAGTGCCGTCGGCTTTCAGCACCCGAAACGTTTCGCGGAAAATTTCCCTGAGCTTTCCGATGTAATCCTCCAGCTTTGCCTCCGACCCGATCTGTGGGGAAATTCCATAATCTCTAAGACCCCAATAGGGAGGGCTGGTCACACAGCACCTGAAAGTGTCGTCAGGAATTGTCTTTAGGACCGTGAGGGCGTCACCCAGCAGGATTTGACATTCGTCGAAATCGTGGGTGAACATCCTTATGGTAAAAGCCGTGGGAGCTCTTGTCGCCATCTCGGAAGATCCTGCCGTTTGGTAATAATATGAGAGAACCCACTAATACCATAATTGGAACGTCCAAGAATAGTCGATAAACGACAAACCGTCTGTTTGGGCTGGCAAGTTGCCGCCGGACGCGGCCGCCCGCGGTGAGTGAGCCGGGTGAAACTTAGAGGAGCTGGGGCAGGATTTGGCCGGATTTTCCGGCGATGGAGATGTGGTAGATGCCGGAGTAGGGCGTGGGTTCCAGGTTGATTTCCACCACCGCCGCGCCAGCCGTTTTGGCCTGGAGTCCCATGGAAGCCGCGGGCTGGACGGTTCCCGAAGTGCCGATCACCATCATCAGGTCGCAGTTGCTGAGGGCCTCGTAGGCCTCATCCAGCACGGCCGGGTCCAGGTTTTCCCCGAACCAGACCACGTTCGGCCTCAGCAGCGCCCCGCACGACTTGCACTCCGGCAGGGCGGGCAGCGGCACTCGCCGGTCTTCGTTGAGCGCCCCGCACCCCGTGCAGCGCACCCACCAGATGTTTCCGTGCAGTTCGATCACGTTGCGGCTTCCCGCCCTGCGGTGCAGGTCGTCGATGTTCTGGGTGATGAGCGTGAACCGTGAGATCCGCTGTTCCATTTCGGCCAGAGCGTAGTGGCCCGGGTTGGGGCCGAGAAGATCGAGCATCTCGCGCCGCCAGTTGTAGAATTCCCACACCAGCTTCGGGTTGCGGAAAAAGGCTTCCGGAGTGGCGAGATCCACCGCCCGGTACTGCTTCCAGAGCCCGCCTTCGCCCCGGAAGGTGGGGACCCCGGATTCGGCCGAAATGCCGGCGCCGGTGAGCACCGTCACCCTCTTTGCCTGCCAGAGTTTTTCCCTCAGCTTGCCGATGTCGGCCGAAACGTCGGACATCTTCTTCCACTCCATCCGAATCCCCCGGCTGTGCCGCCGGGGCTTCCATATAAGCGCAACCGCATCGCGCCGGCCGCCAAACCCGCCAAAACGGCTTCTGGACGCGGTACGGACAACAGGCCCACGGACTGCTGTGTGAAATATATCACATCTTCGCCCGGGTGCGTAACACTAAATCGATGCACAACGGGGGCGGGTACGCTTTTGAGCGCCCCCGCCCCCGTTGTGGTGGAAACAAAGATTTTATCCGGAGACCGGTCCCCGGGTTTACACGTGCGGGTCGCGCATGGAAAAAACGCCCGCGCGCGGGTTTTTCACAATCACGCCCCGTCGCAACGGGGCTACATCGATTCGCCCGAACGCAACAGGTCGTCGAAGTACGCGATGGTCTTTATCAGGCCTTCCTTCAGGGGCGTCCAGGGCTGCCAGCCCAGCTTTTCTTTGGCCAGGGAGATGTCGGGCTTGCGCATGATGGGGTCGTCTTGCGGGAGCGGTTTTCTCACCAGCTCCGATTTCGAACCCGTAAGCCCCAGCACCAGTTCGGCCAGCTCCATGATGGTGAATTCCACGGGGTTTCCGAGGTTCACCGGGCCCGTAAACCCGTCGGGAGTGCCCATCAGCTTGATGAAACCCTCGATCAGGTCGTCGGCGTAGCAAAACGAGCGCGTCTGGCTGCCGTCTCCGTAGATGGTGAGCGGCCGGCCGGTGAGCGCCTGCACGATGAAATTGGAGACCACCCGTCCGTCGTTGGGGTGCATCCGGGGGCCGTAGGTGTTGAAAATCCGGGCCACCTTGATATTCAGGTTATGCTGCCGGTGGTAGTCGAAAAAGAGCGTTTCGGCGCAGCGCTTCCCCTCGTCGTAGCAGGACCGGGGGCCGATGGGGTTCACGTTTCCCCAGTAGCTCTCCTTTTGCGGGTGCTCAATCGGGTTGCCGTAGACCTCCGAGGTCGAGGCCTGCATGATCTTGATCTTGAGGCGCTTGGCCAGCCCCAGCATGTTGATCGACCCGTGCACGTTCACCTTGGTGGTCTGGACCGGGTCGTTCTGGTAGTGGATGGGGGAGGCCGGACAGGCCAGGTTGTAGATTTCGTCGATTTCTATATACAGCGGGTAGGTGATGTCGTGCCGGTAGAGTTCGAAATACGGGTTGTTGAGCAGGTCGACGATATTGCGCTTGCTTCCCGTATACAGGTTGTCGATGCAGAGCACGTCATGGCCGTCTTTCAAGAGCCTTTCGCAAAGATGGGAACCCAGAAAACCGGCCCCGCCCGTTACTGCGCAACGCTTCCGAATGTGCATTGACTTTTTCCTTCAAAAAAAGAGGTGGTTGGAGGCAAAGTACCTGAAAACAAAAACAATTCAAAGCACTTCCACCCGGTTTTCAGCGGGCGTAATTATATCGGTTTGCCGCGCGTTGACAATCAAAAAGCACCGGGGCACCGGCCGCAGAAAACCAGAAAAAACCAAACCATACAACGAAAAAAGCGGGAGAGGGCTCCCTCGCGTCCCCATTCCGATGCCGGGGAACGGCACTGCGGCCATGGAAACTCCCCCGCCGTGGAAGATTTCCCTTTCTCCGCGCGCTTTTCCCGCTCCGGCGGCGGGGCGCTTTTCATTTTTTCGACGCGATGGCCTTCCCGATCATCCCGGGGAGTTTTTCCATGATCAACTTTTTCAGGGTGTTCCGGGTAGACCGGAAAGAATCCAAGTCTTCGCCGAACGGGTCCCGGACGGCGCAGGAGAGTGTTTTGCCCCGGAATGAGAGGTAGATGAGATCGTCCAGCTTCAGTTCCGTGAGATTTACCAGGAAGTCGAAATCTTCCAGTCCCACGTCGGCAAGGCCTTTCGAGTAAAGCCCGTCGGTGGGCACGCCTTCCTCCCGGAGGGCCGCCAGGGTGTGGGGCGTGATGTGTCCCAGCGGAAAAAGGCCGGCGGAAGCGACTTCGGCGCCGGCGCCCCAGTAATACCGGGCCAGCGCCTCGGCCAGGATGCTTCTGCACGAGTTGCCGTAGCAGAGAAAAAGAACCTTAATCGGCCGATACCCATTCATGTGACCCAGTCCATCCCTTTTCCGGGCTCGTCCTCTTGGTGGAAAATACTGGCACGATTACCATGATTCCAGATACTAACAATCCACGCCCGAGTGTAAACACCTTTTTCATTGCTTCAAAAACATGGGGGTGCTCCGCACGGGGCTGTTGCCGAAATCCAAAATCTCGGTCGGGTACCGCAAAATAGCGTAGACCGCTCCTTTCCCCTGGTGGGAAGGGGCCAATGTTGTTGACTTTAAGCTCCTCCCCCTTTGATGGGGGAGGCAGGGTGGGGGTGAAAAACTTAGCGATATCAACCCCCTCTCCCTGCCCTTCCCGCCAACGGCATTGGGGAAGGGCCGGGGAAGGGGGAGTAAGTACCTGAAAATACGACACCCTCCCCTAACCCCTCCCATCGCAGGGAGGGGGATTTTCGTCAAAGACGAGGTTCGGTTTCCGTTGCCATCCGGGTACCGATGTGTAGGATGAATAGGATGAAGTCGATATCGGCGGATGCCGTCTTTATGGTCCCATGCAGGTGAAAACGGACGTCCGCACCCCCAAGGTCATCCGGCAAATCGAGGTAGAATGCGTATGAGACAACCGTTTTTTTCGATCTCCGTTATCGGCGTTTCCCTGGTCATGCTCCTGCTTTGCGGCCAACCGGCTGCGGACGGCGAATCCAAACCCGCGCCCGCCGCGCCGCTGAAGATTTTGACGGAGCCTCCCGACCAGGCCATACCGATCGATACGGAAAAAATCGATAAAATGGGGTCGAAGATAGGCAACGAAATCGATCACATGAGCAAGAAAGCCGGCACCCGGTTCGGCGACTGGGTGAACTCGAAGGCGTTTTTGGGAATCACGTGGGTGAAGCTGTCGTTTTGCCTTTTCCTGCTGGTAGTGGTGATCGCTTTCCGGCACCTGTCCCGCAAATGGCTTCAAAAGTGGATCGACGGGAACGGCGATCAAGCGTCCCGGTGGCCCGTCGTACTCGGAAAAGCCCTGTCGGGGCCCCTTGCGCTCTTTATCCTGCTCTATGGTTCCTACGCCGCCCTGTCCCCCATGATCGTCCAGCTCCGGGACAGGCAGGGCTGGAACAACGTGACGGACTTCTCGGCCCGGGCGGTCGAAATCGTAGCCCTTCTCGGGCTGGCCTGGTTTCTGCGCCGCCTGATCGCCGAGGTGGATCTCCTGGTCCGGAAAAACGGCCAGGCGGCGGATTGCATCTGGTGCATCGTGTTCACGCACGTGCGCGCCCCCGCACGGCTGCTGGTGTCCGTCATCGTGCTCTACACCCTGCTGCCCCTTCTGAGCGGCCTGGCCGTTGTCTATTCGGTCCTCGGCTACGTCCTGGCCATCGCCTTCATCGGCACCGTGGCCTGGCTGGCGGTCCAGGGCGGTTACGCGCTGGAAGACATCATCCTTCGCCGGTACAGGGCGGAAGCGGCCAGCCTGACGGCCAGGAGGCTGCGGACCCAGGTGAGGTTTCTGAGGGGCCTGCTCACCACGGTGATCGTGGTCCTGGCGGTGGCCTCCATCCTCATGCTGTTCGACAAGGTCCGGCAGCTCGGAACCGGCGTGCTGGCTTCGGCCGGCATCATGGGCGTCATCGTCGGTATCGCCGCCCAGCGCTCCATCGCCAACCTGCTGGTCGGCCTCCAGATCGCCATTTCGCAGCCCATCCGGATCGACGACGTGGTGATCATCGAGGGCGAATGGGGAACGGTCGAGGAAATCACCTCCACCTACGCGGTGATCAAGATCTGGGACCTGCGCCGGCTGATCATTCCCTTGAGCTACCTGATCGAAAAACCTTTCCAGAACTGGACGAGGCGCTCGGCGGACCTGCTGGGGACCGTCATGCTGTACGCGGACTACACGGTGGAGGTGGAGGCGGTCCGGGGGGAACTGCACCGGATCCTGGACGGCTCCGACCTGTGGGACCGCAAGGCGTGGGGGCTCCAGGTGACCGACGCCAAGGAGAACGTCGTCGAACTGCGCGCCCTCATGAGCGCGGACAACGCTTCCAAGCTCTGGGACCTGAGGTGCCTGGTGCGGGAGAAGCTGATCCTGTTCCTGCAGACCAACTTCCCGGCGAGCATGCCGAAAATACGGGCGGAAATCGTCCGGGCGGACCGGGACGAGGCGTGAGGGTCGGCAACTGTCACAAACCATCGGAACGGTGTAGGGTGGACACGGCCCCATTGTGCCCACCGTCCGCAGAAAAGCGGAAAACGTAGTGGGCACAAAGGCCGTGCCCACTACGAATACGGACATAACACCGGGCAGGAACGAAAAAACGGGGAAAGAGCCGGCCCGTTGCGTTCGTCATGCCTTCGCGGGAGCGGCCGCGCCGGCGGATTCCATGGCGATCATCGCCTTGGCGACCTGCACGCCCAGTTCGAAGCACTTTTCCAGGTCTTCCGGCCCGGGAGTATACTGCACGCGGAGCCCTTCGGTTTCGAGCTGCACGCCCGCTTCCCGCAGCACTTCGGTGATGATCTTCACCGCCTCGCCGCTCCAGCCGTAGGAACCGAACGCCACGCCCACCTTGCCCGTGGGGCGCAGGCCCTTCATGTAGGTGAGGAAATCGGCAACCGGCGGCATGATGCCGTTGTTGAGCGTGGGGGAGCCCACGATGAGCCCTCGGGCGTCGAGCAGTTCGGTCATGATGTCGCTTCGGTGGTTCAACTTGAGGTTGAGCAGCTCGAAGTCCACCCCCCCCGCCTTGAGGCCGTTGCAGATCGAGCGGGCCATCAGATCGGTGGCCTGCCACATGGTGTCGTAGACGACGAGGGCCTTCCTGGTGCTTTCCTGCCGGCCCCACCGGGAGTACGCCTCGACGATGGAGCCCGGGTCGGCGCGCCACATGAGGCCGTGGTCCGGTGCGATCATGTCGATCTGGAGGCCCATTTCCTGCACCTTGGTCAGCAGCTTGCGCACCAGCGGCGAATAGAGCAGCAGGATGTTG
Organism: Syntrophobacterales bacterium Delta_01; assembly: GCA_001603845.1. GTDB lineage: Bacteria > Desulfobacterota > Syntrophobacteria > Syntrophobacterales > Syntrophobacteraceae > SbD1. Next base: position 8,840 of record LUZZ01000056.1, read on the forward strand.
GCGTAGTACTTGGCGGCGTGGGACATCAGTTCGCTCCGGTCGACTTCGTCGTCGAACCTCTGGCTGGTGGCCCAGTGCTGCCCGAACGCGTCGCTCGAAAGCAGGAGCTTTTCTTCGGGGAAGTAGGACATCATGCTGTCCGGCCAGTGCAGCATCCGGGTTTCCAGGAAGCTCACGCTCTTTTTCCCGAGGCTCAGGGTCCTGCCCGTTTCCACCACCTCGAAGGGCCAGTCCTCGCGCCGGTAGTGCTGGAGCAGGGCCTTCTTGCCCATCGGGGAGCAGAACACCTTTTCCGGCTTGATCAGCTCGATCATCTCGGGGATGGCCCCGGAATGGTCCATTTCAACGTGGTTGACCACCAGGTAGTCGATCCGCGCAGGGTCGATGATCTTCCCGATATTCTGCGCCAGTTCTTTGGTGAAGGGCTTCTTCACGGTGTCGAACAGGGCGATCTTCTGGTCCACCGCCAGGAACGCGTTGTAGGTGGTTCCCTTCGGAGTGGAATAGCCGTGAAAATCCCGGATTTGCCAATCCAGCACGCCGACCCAGTAAATGTCTTTTT
>LUZZ01000428.1 GCA_001603845.1 Syntrophobacterales bacterium Delta_01
CCCTCCTCGTTGATGAGGGCCGCCTGGCCGCACTCGGGGCACAGGTCGCCGATGCGCATGGCCGATTGTTCATGCTTGATTTTCCAGTCGACCGGTTCGCCCAGTGGTTCGGGAACTTCTTCGCCGCCCAGCAGTTCGCGCACGCTGGGGGTGCCATCGTGGCCGCCGCGGCTGCTGCGGCCTTCGATGTATTCGGCCAGCACCTGCGCCACGCCATCCGGCAGGGAGCGCACACGGTTGGGGCCGAAGCCCATCGGCCGCCCGCCGCCCAGTCCGTTGATCTGGCGCCAGACCTCCTGCATGCGCTGGGAGGGTTCGACCGGCGAGGATAGGCGCAAGATATATGAAATCAGGCGTCCCATGGCTTCCGAATCGGCGGCCACGTCCGAGCCGGCCTTGGCGGTGTTGATGAACACTTCGAAAGGCTGCGAATCGCCATTCTCATTGATGGTTACAAAAGTCTTGCCGACTGGCGTTTCCACGCCAAATGTAAACCCTGAAAGATAGCGCGGGCGCGGTTTCTTGGTTTGCTGCCAGAGCATGGGCTGCTGCGAATCGCCCTCTTTGATCCAGATCGGAATGGCTTCCGGACCGGTGGGCTGCACCATCTCGCGCACTTCCTCGCTGCCCAGGGCGGGCTGCTGGCCGCGCGTTTCGAGCACTTCGCGCTCGCGCGAACCGGAGACGTAAACCGTAATGCCTTTGCAGCCGAGTTTCCAGGCCTGCATGTAGGCAGTGGCTACGTCCTGTTCGAGCGCATTTGCGGCGAAGTTAATGGTCTTGGAGATGCTGTTGTCCACAAAAGCCTGCAGCGCGGCTTGCATGCGCACATGCTCTTCGGCGCTGATGTCGGAGGAAACCACGAACACGCGCCGCACCTCTTCGGGAACTTCGGGCAGGTTCTGGCAGCTGCCCAGCGCCATGACCTGCTCCACAACGCGCTGGCGGGTTTCTTCGTCCAGGCCGCTGTTGATAAGCGCTTGCTCGAAGAGCGGCGAGGCGTAGGTGAGCTGCAAATCCTTGCCTTTATCGTTAACGTGGCGCACGTAAGCCAGGGCGAAAACCGGCTCGCAACCGTAACCCTCGCAGCCGGCTACCGTGCCGGTGGTGCCGGTGGGTGCGATGGTGGTTTGGGCGGCGTTGCGGATGCCATGCGTTCGGATACCTTCCACGATAGAATTCCAGTCCAACTGCGGTCGGCCGTAATCCCGGGAATAGGGCGCCAATGGGGTGGGCGACTGCCAGCGCATGTCTTGCGGGTCATACATACTGCCCTGAATGGCGGTGAAAGGTCCGCGTTCTTTTGCCAACGCGATGCTTTCCTGCATGGCGTGATAGCGGATGAACTCGATCACCTGGGCGGCAAATTCCTGGCCTTCAGGTGAACCGTAACGAATGCCGGCGTGGAACATGATATCGGCCAGCCCCATGATGCCCAGGCCCAGCCGGCGGGCGCGCATGGCCGCTTCTTTCAATTGCGGAACCGCCGGGACGTATTGGTTGGCGTCAACCACGTCGTCCAGAAAACGGGTGGAGAGATGGACATCCTTTTCGAGCGCGTCCCAATCGATCCGTCCATCTGGCAGGGTGTAGAGCGCCAGGTTGATGGACCCCAAGCAGCAGTTTTCATAAGGACCCAGCCACTGCTCGCCGCAGGGATTGGTGGATTGCAGCATATACATTTGGGGCAGTGGGTTTCCGCGGTTGGCGGCATCCAGGAAGAGCAGCCCCGGTTCGCCGTTATGGTGCGCCTGGGTGACGATCAGGTTGAACAGATAACGGGCATTGACCACTTTGTAGGTTTCAATGGGAATACCGGCGGCTTCTGCTTCCTCTAAAGTGCCGTTGAACTCGCGGTAAGCGGGATCGTGCACGTCCGGGAAGCGCAGCGGCCAATCGAGGTCTTCCTCGACAGCGCGCATGAAGGCGTCGGTGATGCCTACGGAGATATTGAAGTTGGTTATGTGATTCTCGTTGGTCTTGCACTGGATGAATTCTTCCACATCCGGATGATCCACGCGCAAGACCGCCATGTTCGCGCCGCGGCGCGTGCCGCCCTGGGCGATCTCACCGAAGGCATGGTCATAGACGCGCAGAAAACCGACCGGGCCGGTAGCCTGGCCGGCGGAGGATTTCACCAATGATCCGCTGGGGCGCAGGCTGGAGAAAGAAAAACCATTGCCGCCGCCGGTTTGTTGGATAAGGGCGGCATCGCGCAGGGACTGGAAGATGCCATCCGAACGGCGGCCCATATCATCCGAAATGGGCAGCACAAAACAGGCAGCCAACTGGCCGAGAGGCGTGCCGGCTCCGGTAAATGTGGGGGAGTTCGGCACGAAGCGCCGGGCAACCAGCAATTTGTAAAAATCGACCGCGCGATCTTTGATGTTTTCATTCCAGGCTTTTTCCACCTTGGCAATATGATAAGCCACGCGCCAGAACATCTCTTCAACTGTTTCGGTCAGTTCGCCGTTATCGCCTTTGCGGATATAGCGGCGTGTGAGCACCTGATAAGC
>LUZZ01000429.1 GCA_001603845.1 Syntrophobacterales bacterium Delta_01
GAACTCTACCCCACCCTCTACCAGAACTTCATCACCAGGCACATTCTCCTGCACCCCACCGAGAACCGGTTCGGGAGCGGCGACCTGAAAAACGCCCTGGCCTCCACCAACTTTTCCGTCCAATCCCGCCTCGAACTCAAAATAGCCGGGCTCCTTGCCGTGCTTCGCAAAAACTGACGCCGGAAGGTCCCGTTCGTTCGGATATTTTGATAACGGGGGGCCGGAAAAATTCCGGCCGTCCCCGTGGATGCCGATTCTCGGTATCGGACTACGATGTTTGATCGTTGCATATTGGCCGAAGCGGCATTAAAAGGAGAACTTCCGGTAAGTTCGCCGAGATTTACCACCAGGAGGTTTGGAATGAAAACCGTGTGGAAATGGACGCTGTTGCTGTTTTGCTTCCTCGCCCTGTCCGGCTACTGCTTTGCGGCCGGCGTGGGGCAGGGAGCGGCCGGGAGCCAGGCAGGCCCGGCGGCCCAGCTCTCCGAAACCAGCTACGATTTCGGGGAGATGGTAGAGTCGAAGGAATACGTTCACGATTTCAAAATCAAGAACGTGGGTACGGCACCGCTTGAAATCAAGAAGGTGCTGCCAAGCTGAGGCAGCTCCGTTGCCCATTTCGACAGGGCAATCCCTCCCGGTGGCGAGGGACGGATCGGACTGAAGCTCAACCCCAAGACCTGTTCGGGCGGTTCCAAGAAAACGGCGCTCGTGTTGACCAACGACCCGAAAAATTCTTATTTTACCCTGGCCGTGACGGGCCACACGGGCACCGGCACGTTGATCGGAAATTGACGGCACCGCAGTGCCGGAAAAACACCGTTGAAAGCGCGGGGGAAACCTTCCTCCGCGCTTTCAACGCATCGCTTCGATACCCCCTTGACTGCCGACCGGCATTCATCCATCCGCGTCAGCCCATTTCTATTCATACCATTTTTATAGCGTTTACAATCCGCGCCTGCTTTTCAGGCGATTGATATTTATCGCTTGATTTCCTACGTTGCAGAGTTGATTTATTCGAATACTGTTTCTAATCTTTAACTGTTTCTCCGATCCGGCAGGTATCCCTGGTTATTGATGCTTCGTATTTCCGTAAAGAGGTGGGAATGGGAAAGGAAAGCCCCAAAATATCCAAGCGGCGCGAGGTCCTGGAAGGGCTGGGGGTTGCGGCTCTTCTCGTCTTGCTGATGTTGTGGCTTTCGGGCACCTTCGTCAGGAAGGTGCAGCCCGGGGAGGCGGCCTCGCGGCCCAAACCGCAAAATCTTCAAACAGTGCGGACCGAAAAGAGGATCTTCCCGGTGGTGATGGAGCAGGCCGGGACGGTGCGGGGCAGGTACGAGACGCGCGTTTCGAGCCGCATCATGGCCCAGGTGAAAGAGATCCTGGCGCGGGAAGGCAGCCGGGTGCAGGGAAGCGAAACCGGCCGGCCGACTCTTCTCGCCAGGCTGGACGACCGCGATTTGCAGGCGCGCGTGGGACAGGCGGAATCGCAGCTCGCGGCGGCCGAACGGGGCATTGCCGTAGCCAGGGCCAAACTTTCGTCGGCCGCGGCGCAGGAAGATTCCGCCCGTGCGAATGCCGAGAAGGCCACCGCCGATTTCCGCCGCTTCCAGGTCCTTGCCCGGCAAAACGCCGCTCCCCGCCAACAGCTCGACCACATGCGCACCCAGCATGATTCGGCGGTGGCGCAGGTACGTTCCGCTTCGCAGGAAGTGGCGGCGGCCCGCGGTGAAATCGCCAGGATCGAGGCCATGCGGGACGCCGCCCGTGCCGCCCTGGCCCAGGCGAAATCGGTCCTTGCCGATTCCCGGATTTTTGCGCCCTATTCGGGCACCCTCATCAAGAAGCTGGTGGACGAGGGCACCATGGCGTCGCCCGGCCAGCCTCTTTTCATAGTGGAGACCAGCCAGGAGCCCGAACTCCAGGCCAATCTTTCCGAATCGCTGCTGCCCTGCCTGAAGCAGGGGCAGGAACTGGAGGTGGAGGTCGATGCCCCCAGCCGTTCGTTTACCGGGCGGTTGCGGGAGATCGTCCCGCAGTCCGATCCCCGGACGCGGACCGTCCTGGTCAAGGTCAGCCTGCCCCCGGACCAGCAACTGGTCAACGGCCTTTTCGGAAGGCTGCGGGTACCCTGCGGGCAGTACAGCGCGCTCACCATCCCGGCGCGGGCGGTGCAGGAGACCGGCCAGCTCCACCTGGTCAACGTGGTCGACAAGGAAGGCTATCCCAGCCGCCGGTTCGTAATCCTGGGGCAGGCGCATGATTCCGTCGTGGAGGTGCTCTCCGGGCTCAAGGAAAACGAGGAGGTGGTGCTTCCATGAGCGGTGCGCCGGGAAGTGGTTCCCACCACTGGATGACGCGGGTGGTGGTGGCGTTTCTGGGGGGCAACCTGTCCGTGCTGCTCATCCTGGTGAGCCTCATCGCGGGCGCCGCCGCCATCCTGATAACGCCCCGCGAGGAAGACCCCCAGATCGTGGTGCCCATCGCGGACGTGATCGTTTCCATGCCGGGGGCCCCGGCCCGCGAGGTGGAGCGGCAGGTCTCGACCCGCCTGGAAAAGCTCCTGTACCAGATCGACGGCGTGGAATACGTCTACTCGACCAGCTATTCCTCGCAGGCCATCATCACCGTGCGGTTCTACGTGGGCGAGGACCGCGAGCGGAGCTGGGTGAAGCTTCACAACAAGATCCAGGCCAATATCGACCTCGTCCCGCCGGGGGTCACCGGGTGGATCATCAAGCCGGTGGAAATCGACGACGTGCCCATCACCAACCTCACCCTGTACAGCGACCGGTACAGCGACTACGAGCTTCGCCGAATGGCCGAGGAGTTGGAAATCCAGCTCCAGGCGGTGAAAAACGCCGGGCGCACCTTCATCGTCGGGGGGCGGCCCCGGGAGGTGTCCATCCGGCTCTCGCCGCAGCGCATGGCGGGCCGGGAGGTGAGCCTGGACCGGGTCGCCGCGGCGCTGAAGGCGGCGAATGTGGTGTTCCCGTCCGGCAGCCTGGTGTCCGGTGACGAGGAAGTGAGGCTGGATGCGGGGCGGTACCTGAAGTCCGCGCGGGAGATCGAAAACCTGGTGGTGGGCGTCTCCGACATGCGCCCCGTGTATCTCAAGGAAGTGGCGACGGTGACCGACGGGCCGGCCGAGCCCGAAAACTACACGCGAGTCATCTTCGGAAAGCTGGCGGGTTCCCCCGCCGATCCGGAAGCCGCGCATCCTCTGCCGTCGGGCATCGAGCGCTACCGGGACTACCCGGCGGTGACGGTGGCCGTTGCCAAGCGCAAGGGCACCAACGCGGTGTGGGTCTCCGAGGAAGTGCGGAAGGCGGCGGAAAAGTTCGCCAAGGAGGTGCTGCCCGACGGCGTCTGGATTCGCGTGACCCGGGACTACGGCAAAACGGCCGACGAGAAGGTGAACGAGCTGGTGGAGGCCCTGGTGGTGGCCATCGCCATCGTGGTGCTGCTGCTTGCCTACACGCTGGGGTGGCGCGAGGGGGTCATCATCGCCCTGGCGGTGCCGGTCACCTTCAGTTTCACCCTGTTGTTGAACATGATGCTGGGCTTCACCATCAACCGGGTGACGCTGTTTGCCCTCATCCTTTCGCTGGGGCTGGTGGTGGACGACCCCATCGTGGACGTGGAAAACATTCACCGCCACTTCGAGATGCGAAACGAACCGCCCGAAAAGGCCGTGGTGAGCGCGGTGAACGAAGTCCGCCCGCCCATCATCCTGGCTACCCTGGCGGTCATCATATCCTTTGTGCCCATGTTTTTCATCACCGGCATGATGGGGCCGTACATGGCCCCCATGGCCCTCAACGTTCCGGTGGCCATGCTCATGAGCCTGCTGGTGGCGTTTACCATCACGCCGTGGCTTTCGCTCCACATGCTGCGGCGCGAGTACGACCGGCCGCACGCCGAACCCTTCGACCTGGAAGCCACCCGGCTCTTCAAGATCTACGACCGGCTGATGCGCTCCATTTTCGCCGGCAAAAAACTCCAGCGGGGGATCATCGCCGCGGTGCTGGTGCTCCTGGCCTTTGCCGTCTGGCTGGTGCTCTCCGGGCGCGTGCCGCTCAAAATGCTGCCCTTCGATAACAAAAACGAACTCCAGGTGGTGATCGACATGCCGGAAGGCTCCACCCTGGAAGAAACGGAAGCGGTTTCCGGGGCGCTTGCCGACTACGTTGCCCGGCTGCCCGAAGTGACCGACGTGTCGCTGTATACCGGCACCGCCAGCCCCATGGACTTCAACGGGCTGGTGCGCCACTACTACCTGCGCCAGGGGCCGGTGGTGGCCGACCTGCGGATAAACCTGGCGGCCAAGAAGAAGCGCAGCCAGCAAAGCCACGCCATCGGGTTGAGGATTCGAAAAGACCTGACGGAAATCGCCCTCCGCTACGGGGCCAACATCAAGATCGTGGAAAGCCCGCCGGGGCCGCCGGTGATCTCCACCCTGGTGGCCGAAGTGTACGGCCGGACGGGCCAGTCCTACAAACAGCAGGCCGAAGGCGCCCGGAAGGTGCGCAAACATTTCGAGGCCATGCCCGGTGTGGTGGACGTCGATGACACGCTGGTCGCGCCGCAGCGCAAGGCGGTCTTCCGGGTGGACCGGGCCAAGGCGGCCCTCAACGGCATTTCGGACCAGGCCGTCTCTTCGCTCGTCCAGGGGATGGTGTTCGGAAATGCCCCCGCTTCCCTCCGCCTGGAAAACCAGGTGTTGCCCATCTACATCAAGCTCCAGCTCCCCAGGGCGGAACGGGCGCTGAGCGCGGGGCTCGACCAGTTGAGCGTCCAGGGAACGGACGGGCATTTCGTCTTCCTGTCCGACCTGGGAAGCCTGGAATGGAAAACCATCGACCAGCCGGTCTACCACAAAAACCTCAAGCCGGTGGTCTACGTGTTCGGGGAGACGGCGGGGCTTCCTCCGCCGGAAGCCATCCTGGCCCTGGAAAAAGAAACGGGGCACGATGCGGCGCTCAAGGACTTCGACGTGGTGTGGTCCGGCGAGGGCGAGTGGGACATAACGCTTCGGGTATTCCGGGACCTGGGGATCGCCTTCGGGATCGCGGTGCTCGGCATCTACATCCTGCTGCTCTACCAGACGGGAAGCTACCTGCTGCCCGCCATCCAGCTCATCGCCCTGCCCCTTTCGGTGATCGGCATCATGCCCGGCTTCTGGCTGCTCAACCTGGTGGCGGGAGGCAAGGTGGGCGGCTGGGAGAACCCGGTCTACTTCACCGCCACGGCCATGATCGGGATGATCGCCCTGGCGGGCATTGCGACCCGCAACTCGATCCTGCTGATCGAGTTCCTGGAGGAGCGCAAAAAAGAAGGCAAGCCCGTGGTGCGGTCCATCATCGAAGCGGGGGCGCTGCGCACCCGGCCCATCTTTCTCACGTCGCTGGCGGCGATGCTCGCCGCCTGGCCCATCACGCTCGATCCCATCTTCTCGGGCCTCGCCTGGGCGCTCATTTTCGGCATCACGGTCTCCACCCTGTTCACCCTGGTGGTGGTGCCGCTGGTTTACTACATGGCCTACGGCGGGAAACCGGCCGAACCGGGCGCGGATGCCGGGCCGCAGGCCCCGTAGCGCCGGCGGGAAGGCGGGGGAGCCGTAGCGCGGCGCGTATCTATTGTTCGTAGTAGCCGGTAAGCGTTGCCTTGGCCAGCACCTTGCCGTCGATCGCTCCCAGGAAGGTCGAAAGGCCGGTGTTGGTGCCCAGGCTCAGCCTGTCGGTGTTCAGCGCGTAGACGGTGATGACGTAAGGATGGCTTCCGGAGCCGCCGGGGGGTTGCGGCCCGCCGTAGCCCGCAGAGCCGAACGAGTTCCGGAGTTCGACCGCGCCGGCGGGCATCGCGCGGCCCGAGGCCCCTTCGCCCAGCGACCCGGCACCGGCCGGAATGTCTATCACCAGCCAGTGCACCCAGCGGCGGGCCACCGGGTGATGATCGACGATGGAGAGGGCAAACGACCGGGTGCCCTTCGGCGCGCCGGTCCAGCCGAGGGGAATGGAGACGTTCCGGCCCCCGGCCCCCGGCATGGCGTACCGGGCGGGGATTTTTCCCCCGTCCTGGAACGCGGAAGACGTCAACTGCATGGTCCCTCCCTGCGGCGCGCTTTCGAGAGGGGCCGCGGCCAGCAGAAAAACCGCCAAACCGAGAAGAAGCACACGAAGCGTCATGGCCGGGGTATCTCCTTTGCGGGCGGAGGTGCGCTGCAACGGCCCGGAGGCGAACTCCCGGGGCCTTGTCCGTTTACGTCGCCGGGAAGCGACGCCGCCGTACCACGCATTTTCCCCATACTAAGCCTCTTCCAAAAAGATGTCGAGCCGTCGCTGCCGGCGGATGCCGGCCGTGACAGGGGCGCAAAAAAATCGTCACGCTTTCGTCGTATCTTCCGATTAGTCTTATACCGGTTGTCAACGTCCCAACCAATTCCCTACGCCAATCGTCCTCAGTTCACTGCTGTCCGGTTAAGAATCAATAAATAGGCCTGAGTTCCGCCTTTTGTGGTATAG
>LUZZ01000430.1 GCA_001603845.1 Syntrophobacterales bacterium Delta_01
GCCTGGATTTCGTCGCCCATGCCGGGAATCGTCACCAGGACGGTGCTGTGGGCGCTGTGGGCGATCTCCACCTCGTCCTGGCCCACGCCCACCGTCTCGATCAGGATGACGTCCTTGCCCATGGCGTCCAGGACAGTCACCATGTCGTTGGTGGACTTGGTGATGCCGCCGAAATGGCCGCGAGTGGCCAGGCTCCGGATGAAAACCCCCGAGTCCAGGAAATGGCGCTGCATCCGGATGCGGTCGCCCAGGATGGCCCCGCCGGTAAACGGGCTGGTGGGGTCCACCGCCAGGATGCCCACCGTCTTGCCCTGCCTGCGGTAGAGAAGCGCCAGTTGGTCCACCAGGGTGCTCTTGCCCACGCCGGGAGAGCCCGTGAAGCCGATCACGTACGCCCTGCCGGCATGACCGTAGAGTTCCCGCAAAACGTCCCTTGCGGACGGGATTTCGTCGTCTATGTCCCGGAGCACGCGGGCCGTGGCCCTCACGTCGCCCCCCAGTATCCGTTCTACTATTTCCATGGTTTAAACCTGCCAGTCCCGCCCTGCGGCTAAGCCGCCGACCGCGGCGGGATATTGGTGCGCACCCATTCGGTGATTTCCTGGAGCTTCGCTCCGGGCTCGAAGATTTCCCTGATGCCGATCTGTTTGAGCTTGGGGATGTCTTCCAGCGGGAAGATGCCCCCGCCGATCACCGAAATGTCCCGGGCGTTGTTTTCCTGCAAGAGCTCCATGATCCGGGGAAACGAGTAGGTGTGCGCCCCCGACAGGATGCTCAGCCCGATGAGGTCCACGTCTTCCTGGATGGCCGTGTTGACGATCTGCTCGGGGGTCTGGTGGCACCCGGTGTAGATGACCTCGAAGCCCGCATCCCTGAAGGCACGGGCGATCACGCGGGCGCCGCGGTCGTGGCCGTCGAGTCCCGGTTTGGCAACCAGTATGCGAAGTTTCCGTTCCTTTTTCATGGAAACGCTACCTCCTGTTTGACAGCACTTTGAGGGAAATGTTCACCACAGAGAACACGGGGGAAAAAGAGGAAAAAGCAAAAACCCGCAGGAAAAAATCACTACAACTTTTGCATTTCTCCGTGCTCTGCTGCGTTCTCCATGGTGCATCCTTCCGCGGCCCCCTTAAAAAGTCCCCGGATCGGTATAAATCCCGAAGACATCCCTGTACAGATCGCAGCATTCCTGCTCGGTGGCCCCTGCCCGCACGGCTTCCACCAGGGCGGGCATGACGTTGTTGTCCCAGCCCGGAGGTCCTTCGCACCGGCGGCGCAGCTCGTCCATCGCCTTCCCGAATTGGACCTTGTCGCGCTTTTCCTTGAACGCTTCGAGCCGCTCGACCTGCATCCGCTCGATGGAGTCGTCGATCTTGAGCACGAACTCCAGTTCGGGCCGTTCCGAAACGTATTTGTTCACCCCGATGATGGTCTTCTCGCCCGATTCGACCTGCTGCTGGAAATGGTAGGCGGCGTCGGCGATTTCCATCTGCGGGAAGTCGCGCTCGATGGCGGCCACCATGCCACCCATGTCGTCGAGCCTGCGGATGTAGGCGTTCGCTTCCTCTTCCATCTTGTCGGTGAGCGCTTCCACGAAGTACGAACCGGCCAGCGGATCGATCACGTTGGCCACGCCCGCCTCCTCGGCCAGCACCTGCTGGGTGCGGAGCGCGATGAGGGCCGCTTCTTCGCTGGGGATCATGTACACTTCGTCCAGCGAGTTGGTGTGCAGCGACTGGGTGCCGCCCAGCACTCCGGCGAGCGCTTCCACCGTGGTGCGGATGACGTTGTTGTAGGGTTCCTGGGAGGTCAGCGAACACCCGGCGGTCTGGGTATGGAAGCGCATCAGCATGGACCGGGGGTCCTTCGCCTTGAACCGGTCTTTCATTATCCGGGCCCACAGGCGGCGGCTGGCCCGCATTTTGGCGATTTCCTCGAAGAAATCGATGTGCGAGTTCCAGAAAAAGGAGAGTCGGCCGGCGAACTGGTCCACGTCGAGCCCCCGCTTGATGCCTTCCTCGACGTAGGTGATGCCGTCGTAGATGGTGAAGGCCAGCTCCTGGACCGCGGTGGAACCCGCCTCCCGGATGTGATAGCCGCTGATGCTGACGGTGTTCCAGCGGGGGACTTCCCGCGCCCCGAACTCCACGGTGTCGGTGACCAGCCTCAGGCTGGGCTCGGGCGGGAGCATCAGGGTCTTTTGCGCGATGAATTCCTTCAGGCAGTCGTTCTGGATGGTTCCGCCCAGTTTTTTGCGCGAATAGCCCCGGTTTTCCGCGTTGGCGATATACATGGCCCAGATGATCGACGCGGGCGGGTTGATGGTCATGGAGGTGGTGACCTGTTCGAGGTTGATGTTGGCGAAAAGGCGCTGCATGTCCTCGATGGTGTCGATGGCCACGCCGCACTTGCCGCATTCCCCGCGGGCCAGAGACGAATCGGTGTCGTAGCCCATCAGGGTGGGGAAGTCAAAGGCCGTGCTGAGCCCCGTTTCTCCGTGGTTGATGAGGTAGTGGAACCGCCTGTTGGTGTCATCGGCCGTGCCCATGCCGGCAAACATGCGCATGGTCCACAGGCGCGCACGGTACATCGTGCTTTGAGTTCCCCTGGTGTAGGGATACCGGCCGGGAAAACCGATTTCTTCGAAAAAATCCCGGTCCGCAATGTCCAGGGGAGTGTAGAGCGGCCGGACATCCAGGTCGGAAACGGTCGAGAAGCGCCCCAGCCGTTCCGGCATTTTCTGAAGGGCTTTCCCGTACTCTTCCTGCCACTCCGCGTGTTCTTTTTCCATTCGTTCGAGCGCTGATTCGGACAAGACCTTTTTGCCCATCCTCACCTCCTGGGATTTTGAAGATTCCGAAAAAACGAGGCTTCGAATAGAGAGCGGCGGACCGTTTTTCATGCGAAAAGGCGGATGAAAGAATCGAGCGGAGAAGCAGAGATCGAGATGCGCTCCCGGATTACGACCTTATACGAGACCTGGCTTGAGACATGCAACCTGAATTGTGCACTTAATTATATTTCTTATAAATATCCCGGATAATTTGTTCAACCATGTTCCGCAAAGGGGGGCGGGGAGCCCTTTCGGTAGACCAGGGCCTGGCAGGCCGCTATCAGGCGGTCCTTTTCGTCCCGGACTTTGATTTCGTAGGAAGCCGTCTTGCGGGTCAGGCTGATTTCGACCGCCTCCGCGGTGAGCATGCTTCCGGGCAGAGCGGCGGCGACATAGGTAACGTTCATGTTCAGGGCGACGGCCAGGGTCCCGTGCGAGTTCGCGGCGGTTTCGAACGCCTCGTCGATGAGCGCGAAAAGCGCCCCCCCGTGGGCCATGCCGAACAGGTTTTCCATGTCCGGGGTAAACCGCATCCGGACTTTCGAATAGCCGGGACCGATCTCCAGGAGCTCCAGGCCGAACTTTTTGGCGAACGGCTCCCTGGCGACACGGGACTTGAATTCCTGCTTCAATTTTTCGTCCACGCAAGCCACCTCAAGATACCGATTTGATCAAATAGTCTCTGGCCGACAACAGGAACCAGCCGCCGAACAGCACCAGGAAAACCCCGCACGCCCGGATCAGCACCCGGTAGGACCGGTCGTGCATCACCCGTGTCCCCCTGCTGATACCGAACGAAATGAGGCTGTACCACAAAAAATCGGCGGCGATGTGTCCGGCGAAAAACACGGCGATGCCCGCCGTCCCGGTGCCCGATATCTTGAGCAGGTATCCGAGCCCGAACGTGGCCCACCAAAGCGTCCAGTAGGGGTTGGCCAGGCTCGCCAGAGCGCCGGTCAGCACCGGGTTTCTCCCCGCGCTCGGCGCGCTTTGCGGATCGCCGTTCAGGGAAAGCTTTCCGGCGCTTCTCACCATGTCGATGCCGAAGTAGAGGAGGATGAGCCCCCCGAACAGCGCGGTGGCGGCCATGACCGGGTCCATCTTCAGGTACACGTCCAGCCCGCGGCAGATGGCGACCACCAGGACGAGTTCGAGCAGGGCGTGCCCCAGCATCAACAGGGGACCGGCCCGGAAGCCCCGCCTGGCCGATTCCGAAATGGTGATTGTAAAAAGGGGCCCCGGCATCAGCGCCCCCGAAAGGGCCACTGTAAAAGAGGACACAAAGATGGCGGCAAATTCTAGCATTCATTCTTCCTGGAATTCGACTGCCGGAACCGGCTCCGGAAACCGTATAATTATCATCACGGCGAAACCGGGAAAAGTGAAATCTACTCCCGCCCCCGCGTGAAGGAGAAACCGAATGTCGGACTAAGGAGTTTTCACTAGGTAGAGTATGAATGTTTCATGCCTAAAAAATTGACAGCAAAAATTTCTTTTTTCTTGCACATATTTCATTCTTGCACTTATATTTAGCAATCACCATTTCAGTAAGAGCCAAAATTTTGGCCTCTTTGAATCAATAAAGGGTTTACTTCCGCATTAGATGTGGCGCACCCCGGTTCATTTTGACAAGTCCATATTTCTTTTCCAATTGTTATCCGATTAGGAGGAGCCGACGAGATGGGTAGAAAATTGCTTGAAATTGCGGCTGGTATAGTCAAGGCCCAGGCGGGGGTATGCAAGATTTCCCCTGAAGAGATCGAGCAGACGCTTATGAAAACCTTCCTTGTTCTTCAGCGCATGCAAGGCGCTGAAGAACAGGACGTTTTGCTTGACATGATGGAAGCGGCGCCCGCGGAAGCCGTGCCGGAAAGGCCGGTGCCGGTCCCCGACCCCAGGGATTCGATCCGGGAAAACAAGATCACCTGCCTGGAGTGCGGCATCGAGATGAAGCAGCTCACCAGGAAACACCTGGGCCTCCACGGCCTCACCCCGCGCGATTACAAGAAAAAATGGGGATTTCCGATGCGCCAGTCCCTGTCGGCCAAGTCCCTGTCGAAGGCCCGCAGCCGCGCCGCAAAAAAGCGCGGGCTGCCCGAGAACCTGGTCAAGTTCCAGGAGGAAAGAAAACGCAAGGCGGGCGCACCGGACGCCTCCCAGGCCCCGTCCGACGTGTAGAGGCTTTTCAAACGCCAGGGTTGAGATTATGTTTACGGCTTCCGAAGTGCTCGATCTCGCAATTCAGGTGGAAGTCAACGGTGAGGACTTCTATCGGATGGCTCTGGGCAGGACGGCACGGGAACCTGTGAGAGAAAAGCTGCGCTGGCTTGCCGAACGGGAAGTGGAACACCGGGTGGTTTTTCAGAAAATGAGAGAC
>LUZZ01000057.1 GCA_001603845.1 Syntrophobacterales bacterium Delta_01
GAGATGGAATGGTCGGGCCTGCAGATCGCCAAGAGCATGGAGCCCGAAGTGCTCGGCAAGCGGGTGGAGCTGGTCCTGGTGGACACCAGGAGCGACAAGATAGAGGCCGCCAACGCCGTGACCCTGCTGGTGCAGAAGGAAAAAGTGCCCGCGATCATCGGAGAGGCCATCAGCGGAGACACGATGTCCGGGAATCCCATTTCCGAAGCCGCGAAGATCCCGTCGATCAGTCCCACGGCCACCAGCGCTCTTGTCACCCAGGGCAAGAAGTACGCCTTTCGGGCCTGTTTCATAGACCCCTTCCAGGGGGAAGTGGCGGCACGGTTTGCCCGGAATAACCTCAAAGCCAAGACGGCCGCCTTGATCATCGACAACGCCCAGGACTACGCCGTGGGGCTGGGCAGTTTTTTTAAGAAAGAATTTGAAAAGCTCGGCGGGAAAGTGGTCTCCACCACGTATATCCAGACCGGCGACCAGGATTTTTCGGCCCAGCTTTCGGCGGTGCAGGCGGCCAAACCCGACCTGGTGTACGCGCCGAACTACTACACGGAAGACGCCCTGATGGCCAAGCAGGCCAGGGAACTGGGCATCGAGTTGCCGATCCTTACGGGTGACGGTGCGCAGGCGGACGCACTGCTCAAGATCGGCGGCAAGGCGGTCGAGGGAATGTATTTCACGGGCCATTTTCACAAGGCGGCGGTCTCCACCGCCCGTGGTAAAGAATTTATCAGGCTGTTCGAGGAAAAGAATAAAAAGGAACCCGGCGCCTTCGAGGCGCTCGCCGGCGAGGCGTACTTCCTGCTGATCAACGCCATCAAGCAGGCGGGTTCGACCGACGGTACCCGGATCAGGGACGCCCTGGCCGCCACCAAGAACTTCCAGGCGATCACCGGCGTCATTTCAATGGGCAAGGACGGAAACCCCATCAAGAACATGGTCATCAACAAGGTCCAGGACGGCAAATTCGTTTACGTTACCACCATCACTCCGTAAAACGGGGGCGGAGTACAGGGCCGGGCGGAGCACCGCGTTTGGTGTCCCGCCTTTTTTCAACCGGGGCTCCGGCCGCGGTATTGAGTCCCGGAAGGTTCGTGAATAGCTTTATGGCAGTGAACCGGAAACCAGCCGAACAGGAACTGCCATGAGGCGCAAGATTAAGGAATTGATGACGTCGGTGGAAAACCTGGCGGTCGTGAACGAGGATTCCACCCTTTTCGAGGCCATTCTTTCCATCGGAGCCGTAAAAGATCAGGAGGGCCGGCATGCGCTCGGGTTGCGGTGCCCCGCGGCCCTGGTATCCGACGGCGACCGCCGCATCACGGGCTTTCTCGATTTCAGGAACCTGCTCAAGAGCTTGGAACCCCGGTACGAGGAGATCGTAGGCTCCGTCCGGGAAAGGGAAGTGTCCGCGGATTTCCTCAAGTCCGAGCTGAGAAAATACGGCCTTTGGGGCGACGCCCTGGACGATATTTGCAAAAAAGCCGGAGATTTGCTGATAAAGAACATGATGAGCGTCCCGGACGAAAACCAGATCACCGAAGTCGGCGCTTCGCTCAACGAGGCGCTGTTCCAGATGGTGATTACCGGAAACGACTACCTGTTCGTCCGAAACGGAGAGACCATGGCGGGCGTCATCTGCCTGTCGGATGTTCTTACCCATATCTACGACACGATCAAAGCCTGCCGGAGCTGATCATAAGCGTTCCCGTAATTGACAACCGACAGTCCGCCGAAATGATGAAGTCCCTTCGGCGTAGGGTCGGCAACCGTTCGCCGGTGGTCGAATCTTCTTCAACCCCGGCTGTCAAGTTTTACCCATAAGCGACTGCAACACGGCGAGATTTTCCCTGTCTTCGGCAAGGTCTTTCCCTTTGGGCGTCTCCAGCACCATCGGGTGGTTTTTGAAGCGCGGATCGTTTAGCAGGAGCCTGAAACCTTCCAGGCCTATTTCCCCTTTTCCGATATGTTCGTGCCGGTCCACCCTGGAACCCAGGCCCTTTTTGGAGTCGTTGACGTGGAAAAATTTCAGCCGCTCCAGGCCGATGATTTCGTCGAATCGCTTCATGGTGTCCCGGTAGGCGCTCTGCGCGGCGATGTCGTACCCGGCGGCGAACGCATGGCTGGTATCGAAACACACTCCCATGGTCTTTCCGTACCTCGAAGCCGAGAGAATAAAGGCGATCTGCTCGAAGCTCCACCCCAGACTCGACCCCTGGCCGGCCGTGTTCTCGATGAGCACCGAGACCGAATCGGTCCGCGCTTCCTCCATCGCCCGATCGAGGTTTCGGACCAGGCGCTCCAGCCCCCGTTCGACGCCTTCTCCCATGTGGGCTCCCGGATGCATGATGAGGTACGGGATGCCCAGGGCGGCGCAGCGGTGCAGTTCGCCGGCGAACGCGGATATGGACTTGACTTCGATCTCGCTTTGCGGCGCGGCGAGGTTTATGAGATAAACGTCATGGGCGGCCACGGGGATGCGGCCTGAATCGTCCCACTTTTGCCGGAACCGTTCGACCGATTCCGGCGCAAGGTCGCTTTCCTTCCACTGGCGCTGGTTTTTGGTAAAAATCTGGAGCGCCCGGCCGTTGACTGTTGCCAGCCGGTCGAAGGCAAGATGCAGTCCGCCCGCAACGGACATGTGAGCGCCAAGGTGCGGCATTGGAATCTCCGGTACGTTTTAGGTGTTTTGCTTTTCCGGCCGGGTCATTCCTGGTAAACTTCCCCGCCCGCCGGCAGGCCGGAGGAAAAAACCAACGAGGCGGCCCGTCCCGGAAGCGGCATGAGCGCGCTGCCGGGATTGGAAATTATTCTTTAATCACAGGACCGTCTTTTCGCTTCATTTTCGTGGTGCGGAAGGTGGAGCCTGGGCACAGTGGAGACAAAAAATGATCGAACGCTATACCCGGCCCGAAATGGGGGGGATATGGACCATCGAGAACCGGTACCGCAAATGGCTCGACGTGGAGCTGGCGGTATGTGAAGCGCTGTGCGAAAACGGGCAGATTCCTGCCGAGGATTTCGGCATCATCCGGGAAAGGGCGGGATTCGACGTACAGCGGATCGAGGAAATCGAGCGCGAAACCCAGCACGACGTGATCGCCTTCCTGACCAACATGGCGGAGTTCGTGGGGCCGTCCGCGCGCTTCATCCACGAGGGGCTGACGTCTTCGGACGTGCTGGACACCTCCCTGGGGCTGCTCCTGGTGGAGGCGTCCGACATTCTGCTCCGGGACATGGACAACCTCCTGGCGGTGCTCAAACGCAGGGCCTTCGAGTTCAAAGATACGGTGCAGATGGGGCGTTCGCACGGGATCCACGCCGAGCCCATCACGTTCGGGCTGAAGATCGCCGTCTGGTATTCCGAAATGCGGCGCAACCGGGAGCGGCTGGAGCAGGCGCGTGAATCGATCCGGGTGGGAAAGGTCTCCGGGTCGGTGGGCACCTTCGCAAACGTTGCCCCCGCGGTAGAAGAAGCCGTTTGCGCCAAGCTGGGGCTCATGCCGGCCGAGGTCAGCACGCAGATCATTCAGCGCGACAGGCACGCCCACTTTTTTACCACCCTGGCCCTGATCGGCTGCTCGATCGAAAAGATCGCCACCGAAATCCGGCTCCTTCAGCATACGGAAATCCACGAAGTCGAAGAATTTTTCGCCGCAGGCCAGAAAGGTTCGTCCTCGATGCCCCACAAGCGAAACCCGATCTCCTCCGAGAACCTGTCGGGGCTCGCCCGGCTGCTGCGCGCCAACGCTCTCGCCTCCATGGAAAACGTCCCCCTGTGGCACGAGCGCGACATCAGCCATTCGTCGGTCGAGCGGGTGATCGCCCCCGATTCCACCATCCTGCTCGACTACATGCTGAACCGGCTCACGCGCGTGCTCGACCGCCTGACCGTTTTGCCCGAAAAGATGCTTCGGAACATGGAAGTGACCGGCAACCTTTTCTTTTCGCAGCAGGTGCTTCTGGCATTGGTCGAAAAAGGGATTTCCCGCGAAGACGCCTACCGGATCGTGCAGCGAAACGCCATGACGGTCTGGGAAAAGGGCGGGGAACTCAGCCGGGAACTCAAAACCGACCCCGATGTGTCGGGCCGCCTGAGCCCCGAAGAAATCGACGCGCTGTTCGACCTGAAGTACCACCTGAAAAACGTGGACGCCATTTTCACGCGGGTCTTCGGGCCGGAGGGGCGGGGGAATTAACGAAGCAGGGGAGGGGGAAGAGTTTCCCGCGAAGGCGCGAAGAGGGCCGAGGACATGAAGCAGGCTAAATTTCCCAAAGGCTGGGACGAGAACCGGGTCAAGCGTGTGCTGGCCCACTACGAGGGCCAGTCGGAAGAAGAAGCGTTGGCGGAAGACGAGGCGGCGCATGAGGATTTGTCGCAGACTTTCATGGGGGTTCCCAATGATCTGGTCCCCACTGTGCGTGAACTCATTGCCAGACGCGAACGAGGAAAAGTCCATTCAGAATGAGGAAGATGCATAGAACCGTCCGGAAGCATCATCCTCTTGGAATAGACGGCTCAAGACTATCTCCCGGGTCATTCCCGGAAGATTAAATCAACCGGAATTTGCAGAGACACGAGTGGATAACAAACCCGAACTCCTGGCACCCGCAGGCAACGTGGAATCGTTTTTCGCGGCCGTGGAAAACGGTGCGGACGCGGTGTACCTGGGGCTGAAAAAATTCAACGCGCGCGCGACGGCGTCCAATTTCACGCTGGAAGAACTGGCGACGCTCATCCCTTTCGCTCACCGGAAGGGCGTGCGGGTCTACGTCACCGTAAACAGCATGGTCGCCTCCCCCGAAATTCCCGAACTGCTGGACATCCTGCACGCCCTGTCGGCGATAAAGCCCGACGCCCTGATCGTCCAGGACGCGGCCGTGTTCTACTTTGTGCGCCGCCACTTTCCCGGCCTGAAGCTGCACGCCAGCACTCTCACTGCGGCCCACAACAGCGCGGGGGTAAACGTCCTGGCTTCCATGGGGGCGGCGAGAGTGGTGCTTGCCCGCGAACTCAGCCTTGCTGAAATGGGGAGGATCTGCGCCTCAACCAAGGTCGAACTGGAAATATTCGTCCACGGAGCCCTGTGCTACTCCGTTTCCGGGCTCTGCCTCACCAGCGCCTACCGGGGCGGGCGTAGCGGGCTGCGCGGCGAATGCGTGCAGCCCTGCCGGCTCAAGTTTCGCCAGGGCGGAAAGGAGGGGTTTTTCCTTTCCTGTAATGATTTTTGCGCCCTGCCGCTGATCCCCAGGCTCAAAAAACTCCGGCTGGGGGCCTTCAAGATCGAAGGCAGGATGAAGCCGGCCAACTACATCGGGCTGGTGGTCAAAGCGTACCGGGGGGTGCTGGACGCCGCCCCCGGCAGGGAGGAAGAACGCGCCCTGAAAGCCGCCAGGGAGCTCCTGGCGCGCTCGCCGTCCCGGCACCTCACTTCCGCGTACCTGGAAGACGGTTCGGGTCCCGAAATCCTGGCGCCCCACCGGTCGGGGGCGAGCGGGTTGTGGGCCGCCACGGTAAAAGCCGTCCAGGGTGAGCGCGTGCTGGTCGAATTGCGCCATGACCTGGAAAAGGGCGACCGTATCCGCCCCGAATCTTCGGCGGGCAGGGAGGAAGAGGCCTTTACGGTTTCGGCGCTCTACGACACCGGGGGAAGGAAGATCCCGCGCGGCGAAGCCGGATCGCGGGTCTTTGTGGTCCCGTCGGCGGGTTTTGCGCCTGCTGCGGGTTCTTCGCGCAAGGAAAAAGGGGGGATCGGCCCGGGCGGCAGGCTGTTCAAGGTGGGCGCCCGGTCGGAACCGGCCGCCGTCGTGTGGAAAAAGATCCGCGGCGATGCGCCTGCCCGGTTCAAAACCAGGTTTGCGGAACGGGAAAAAGTGATCGGGGAGCTTTGCGGCACCCGGCCCGGGGAACCCGGGCGTGGTCCCGAAAAGCTGATCGTAAAAGTGGGCTCGATGAATGACCTCGTTCCGGCCCTCCAGTCCACGGCGTCGATCGTCCTGCTTGCCGGCGGGCGGACCAACCTGGAGCGTGTCGCCAGGCAGCGTTTTTCGGCCGCGCAGATGAAAAAACTCGGCATATCGCTTCCGGTGCTGATCCCGGAAGAAAAGGGCCTGGAATACTACCGGGCGGCCGTGCGGTGGCTTTGTGAGAAAGGGTTCCGTACCTGGGAGGCCAACAACTGGGGCCATTTCGATTTTTTTCCGGACCGCGACGGGCTGCAACTGATCGCCGGCTCCCGGCTCAACCTGCGAAATGAAGCGGCGCTGGCCCAGGCAACGGATCTGAGCTGCGCCCTCAGCGTGGTGTCTCTGGAAATCAGCGGGGAAGAACTGAAGCAGTTGGGGCAGGGGCGTTTTGGCGGAAAAACCGCCGTAACCCTTTATTCCTGGCCGCCTCTTTTCACCTCGCGGCTGGTTCCCGGCC
>LUZZ01000431.1 GCA_001603845.1 Syntrophobacterales bacterium Delta_01
CCCCAAGCCCCGAGCTTGGGGACCGGCGGGAAAACACCGCCTCCCCCCCGCCCGCCGTTTTTTCCGTAATCACTCGTAATATCTACAGAAGGCTGTTTGCGATAACGGCAAGGCGTCTCCTTTCCGCCGGTTCCACGAAAGCCTTTACGGGTTCTTTCCGGTCCTCAATTTTTTTATCACTACGTGAAAAACCCGCCTGTTACACCTGGCGCGAAAACGCGACGAAAATCCGCCCCTATCCATCAACATCGACCCGGAGTGTTCGACAATGTTTCTCAGCGCCATTCCCGTTATCGGGAACATCGTAAGCAAGGCCATGGACGTGATCGACAAGATGGTCCCCGACAAGGACCTTGCCACGAAATTGAAACACGATTTCGAGGTGCAGGTCCTGAACCAGGATTTTTCGGTCCTGCAAAAGGAAATCGAGTCCCAGGCCAGGATCATCACCGCCGAGGCGGAGGGCAAGAGCTGGCTGCAGCGCAACTGGCGCCCCATCCTGATGCTCACCTTCACCTACGTGGTGGCCCACAACTACATCATCGCCCCCCTGTTTTCCCTCACCCGCCTGGAGCTGCCCCCGGACATGTGGGAGCTGCTCAAGCTGGGCATCGGCGGCTATATCATCGGCCGGTCGGTGGAAAAAAGCGTAAAGTCCTGGAAAAACTAGGGTGGTGGCCTCAATGGAGCAAATTGCCTTCGACCTGGCATTCAAGCTCGCATCCTCGTTCGGGATACCGGGCATCATCTTCGTGGTCTGGTACTTCAGCGAACGGAGCCATGAAAAAACGCTCCAGGCATACCGCGAGGACACCCTGCGGCAGCACAACGCCTTCCAGGAGGGACTGGTCGAAGTGCGGCGGATGTACGAAGACAACGTCGAGCTGGTGAAGGCTTACGCCAACCTGGCTTCGGACCAGAAGGAGATGCTGATAATGAACGCGCAGGGGTTCGCGAAACTGAGCGACCAGATCGGGCTGAACCAGTTCTGCCCGATGGTGCGGCTCAAAAAGCAGGCGAGCGGGAGGGAGGAGTGATGAGCGAGCGGCTTATCCTCAAAGGAGCGCTCCAGGACAAAAAAATGGAGCGGATGCGCATGGCCGCGCACGCCCAGGGCCTGATCACGGCCATAAAGCAGATCGTGCAGCCCGCTTCGGTAATCCCGCTGAAGGACCTGAGGACCGACGAGGCGCTGGAGCTGGTTTCCGAACTGCACCGCCTCCGGGAAGCCTACCTGCCGCTGTGCGCGCAGATCCGTGAAATCGAGCGGGAACTCCGGTAATGCCTCCCCGCACCTGCAAAAAAAGCTCCGCGGCCGACGTGCTCCCGCCTGAAATGCTGGAGCAGGTCGACCGCCTCCTGGTCGAGGGATCGAGCTTCGAGGAGATCGGCAAGTTTTTGAGCGACCGGGGCTTCGATATCGGCAAAACGGCCCTCGGACGCTACGGGAAGGATTTTCTCCAATCGTATCAAAGGCTCAAGATCATCGAGGAAAAATCGCGCGCCCTGGCATCGGATGACGACAGCGGCCTGGTGCTCGAAGAGGCCGCCTCGCGGCTCTTCGCCCTGATGATCATCGAAGCGCAGCTTTCGGGGAAAATAGACCTGAAGCTGCTGCCGAAACTGTTGTCCGATTTTGCCAGGCTCCAGTCGTCAAACGTTCAGCGCGAAAGACTGCGGCGCGAATTCAAGCGCCGGGTCGAAAAAGCGGCCGCAGAGGTCGAACAAAGCGCCCGCGGCGCCGGTCTTTCCGATACGGCGGCCGAAGAAATCCGCCGAAAAATTTTAGGACTGTCGGAGTGAGATTCAATTCCAGCCGCCGTCCGCCGATTCAGCGTAGCGGAAACACCATGCAAATCCTGAAGGTATCCGAATGAACGCCCCGCCCGCCCTGCTGCCGTACCAGCAGCAATGGATTTCGGACCGCGCTCCGGTGAAGGTCTGCGAAAAATCACGCCGGGTGGGCATTTCCTGGTGCGAGGCCGCCGACGGGGCGCTCACCGCCGCCTCCCGTTCGGGGATGAACGTCTGGTACCTGGGGTACAACCGGGAAATGGCGATGGAGTTCATCAACGACACCGCTTTCTGGGTGAGAAACCTGCAGATCGCCGCCGGCCGGCTGGAAGAAACGCTCATCCGGGACGAGGAAAAAGACATCCTGGGCTACCGCATCCGGTTCGCCTCCGGCTACCGGGTGACCGCCCTGTCCAGCCGGCCGAGCAACCTGCGCGGGAAACAGGGCAAGGTGGTGATCGACGAGGCGGCGTTTCACACCGAACTGCCCGAACTTCTCAAGGCGGCCGTGGCCCTCCTGATGTGGGGAGGGCGCCTGGCGGTCATCAGCACCCACAACGGCGACGAAAATCCGTTCAACGAACTGGTAAGCGACATCCGCTCGGGCAAAAAACCCTATTCGCTCCACCGGATCACCCTGGACG
>LUZZ01000058.1 GCA_001603845.1 Syntrophobacterales bacterium Delta_01
GCTGTTGACTTTAGGGGCGACGCTCCATGAACTCCCCTCCCTTGGCGGGAGGGGCCGGGGGAGGAGCCTAAAGTCAACGGCATTGACGCTGGAACGGGGGGGATGCAAATCCGATCAGAGGTTTCTCGAATAATCGCGGTCTATCTTGAGACCTTCGATATCGGTGGTCTTTTCGCCGCGCCCCGATTTGATCTGGTCTATTCCACGCTTGACCACCGCGCGCCTGGATGCGAACGCCAGGGCGGTTTCTTCGGTTATCTGCCCGTCTTCGTAAAGGCCCAGGATATAGTCGTCGAAGGTGATCCAGCCGAAGGGCCTGGCCTGCTGCATCATTTCGTAGAACGTTTTGCCCTCCGCCTCGCCGTTCACGATGGATTCTTTCACCCGCAGGCTGGACCCCATTATTTCGAGGGCCGCCACCCGGCCGCCGCCCACTTTGGGCAGGAGCCTCTGCGAGACCACCCAGCGGATCACGTCGGCGAGCCGGATGCGGATCAGCCGCTCCTCTTCCAGTTCGAACATGCCGATGATCCTGTTGATGGTCTGCCCCGCGTCCATGGTGTGCAGCGTGGACAGGACGAGGTGGCCGGTTTCGGCCGCGCTCAGGGCGATTTCCACCGATTCCCGGTCGCGCATCTCGCCCACCAGGATCACCTTGGGAGCCTGGCGCAGGGCCGCCCGCAGCCCGTTGGCGAACGTGTCGAAGTCCAGCCCCAGCTCACGCTGGTTGAAGGTGGCCTTCAACTGGGGGTGCACGAATTCCACCGGGTCTTCGAGCGTCACCACGTGGTAGGGATGGCGCAGGTTCACTTCGTTCAGCACGGCGGCCAGGGTGGTCGATTTGCCGCTTCCCGTGGCGCCGGTCACGAACACCACTCCGAATTTTTCCTCGGCGATCTGCTTGAGCACCGGCGGGTGTTTCAGCTCGTCGATGGTGGGAATTTTGGTGGGAAGCTGGCGCATGGCGATGGAGTAGGTGCCGCGCTGCGAAAAGATATTGACGCGAAAGCGCGCCCGGCCCGGCAGGTGGTAGGAGATGTCGCACGAGCCCTGGGTGAGCAGGTGCGAAATTCCCCGGCGGTCGCCGCCCACCAGGTTGAGGGCGATGGTCTCGGTGTGGAAGGGCGTGAGCTTGTGAATGCCGAAGTCCAGGCAAGTGGGCTTGAGCAGCCCGTCCAGTTCCACCTGGGGGGGTTTGCCCACGGTGAAGTTGACGTCCGAAGCCCTGGGGTTTTCATCCAGAATGCGCGTGAGGAAAGCATCGAGTTCCGCCCGCCTCATCAGGTCACCATCCTTTCCGGGGTGGCGTGCACCCCTTCGCCGGCCGCCACCTAGATTTCCGTGAAATCATCGGGTTGTTCCGTCAGGTAGTCCCGGAATTTTTCTTTATCCACACATCTCATGTACGCTTCGTTCCCGCTGATCCTGCCCGATTTCAGGTGAGTCATGATGGCGTCGTCCAGGGTCTGCATGCCGTATTTTTTACCGGTCTGGAGGGCGGACGGGAGCTGGTGGGTCTTGGACTCGCGGATCATGGCGCGCACGGCGTGGGTGGCGATGAGGATCTCGAGCACCGCGATGCGCCCCTTGACGTCCACGCGCTTGAAAAGCGCCTGGGAGACCACGGCCCGGATGCCGTCGGCGAGGGTCGAGCGGATCTGGGCCTGTTCGCCCACCGGGAACACTTCTATCATACGGTCCACGGTCTTCGAGGCGCTGGTGGTGTGCAGGGTGGAGAACACCAGGTGGCCGGTCGCGGCCGCCTCGATCGCCAGTCTTATGGTTTCGATGTCGCGCATTTCGCCCACCAGGATGATATCCGGGTCTTCACGCAGCGCGGCCCGGAGCGCCGAAGAAAAATTGCGCGTATGGGTGCTCACCTCGCGGTGGTTGATGATGCAGTTCTTGCTCTGGTGGACGAACTCGATGGGGTCCTCGATGGTGATGATGTGGTCTTTGCGCTTCCGGTTGGCTTCGTCGATGATGGCCGCCAGGGTGGTGGATTTACCGCTTCCGGTCGGGCCGGTGATGATCACCATGCCGCGCGGCAGGAGGGCCAGGCGGCTGATCACCGGGGGCAGCCCCAGTTGTTCGACGGAAAGGATCTCGCTCGGAATTTCGCGGAAAACGGCCCCAATCCCGTTTTTCTGCATGAAGAAATTGGCGCGGTACCTCGCCAGGCCCGGGATTTCGTACGCAAAATCCAGGTCGCCGGTTTCTTCGAAAATCTTTATTTTGTCTTCCGGGGTGATTTCGTAGAGCATCGACCGAAGTTCGTCGTCGTCAAGGACCTTGTACTTGATGCGTTCGAGGTCGCCGCGGATACGCAGGACCGGCTGCTGGCCGGATACCAGGTGAAGGTCGGAAGCCTTGTGTTCGTTTACCAGCTTAAAAAATGCATCGATTCTTGCCATGGCGTCCTCTCAGGATAATGCGCCGGATGTACGAAACGAAACCGCGACGGCGCGGCTCTCTTATGCAATTACCGTTCCCCGCCGCGGCACGCGAGGCCTGGAAACCGGCCGGGAAACGACGCTCCTACAACTCGAATTGAACCCAGTGCCGGTGCCGGTCGTCGAGCCGGGTGAGGCCCGCTTTGCGGGCGGCGTCCAGCGCCTCCCGGAACTCTTCGGCCGTGATCGCACGGTTGATGACCCGGTGGCGCACCGCCCCCGCGCAGGGGTGGTACTGGTCCATGATGTTCACGTACGTGCCGGGAGAAATCTCTTCGGCCAGGAACCGGGCAACCTCCGGCGTGCCGGCCAGGCCGCCGGGCATGACCAGGTGGCGCACCAGCAGCCCCCGCTGCGCCACGCCTTCGGCGTCCAGCACCAGGTCCCCTACCTGCCGGTGCATTTCCCTCAGCGCCGCCCGCGCCCGCTCCGGGTAATCCGGCGCGTCGCAAAGCTCGCGCGCAGCCTCGGCGTCCCAGAACTTGAAGTCCGGCATATAAATATCGACAGTCCCGTCCAAAAGCTTTAGCGCCGAAACTCGTTCGTACCCGCCGCAGTTGTAGACCAGCGGAATCCGGAGCCCCTTTTCCACCGCGACGGCCAGCGATTCCAGGATGGGGTGGATCACGTGCGATGGAGTTACGAAATTGATATTGTGACAACCGCGGCGTTGGAGCGCCAGCATGACCTCGGCGACGTCGGCCGGTTCGGCCGGCGTCCCTTCGCCTCCGTGGCTTATGTCATAGTTTTGACAAAATACACAGTAAAGATTGCAGTGGGAGAAGAAAATGGTCCCCGATCCGTTCCTTCCCACCAGCGGCCTCTCCTCACCGTAATGAGGGCCGTAACTGGCCACCACCGCATGGCGGCCCGTCCGGCAAATGCCGGTCTCGCCCGCCATGCGGTCCACGGCGCACAGGCGCGGGCAGAGGGTGCACTTTTTCATCCACAGCGCCGCGCGCTCGATGGCCGCCCCGAGCCGTCCGCTGCGATGGGATTCGATGTACGAGGGTTCCATGGCGTTGCTCCTGTTTGTGCCGGATTGCCGGATGTTGGATACTGATTGCTCGATACGCGGTCCGCGGGTCCGATACCGGGTACCCGATGCCGGATGCCGTAACCTCTCCCGCACATTGCGCCTTTGACTTTTTTGTTAAGATGGTTCATCTTGAAAGATGGGCCAGATGTTGGCACGCATCTTTCAATTCGGAGGAACCAGATGAAAATCGAGCAGATTCCGGTGGGCTTCATGCAGGTGTTCTGCTACCTGGTCTACGATGAAGCCAGTAAGGAAGGCATCCTGATCGATCCCGCCGGAAATGAGGACGACCTTCTCCGCCACCTCGAAGAGAAAGAAATAACCGTAAAATATATCGTCAACACCCACGGCCACGCCGACCACTGTTGCGGAAACGGAAAAATCCACCGGGCCACGCAGGCGAAGGTGGTCATGCACGAGGTGGACGACGACTTCTACCAGCAGCCCGAAAGCAAAATGTTTGCTCGGAGCATGGGGTTTCCCTCTCCCGAACCGGCGGACATCCGCGTAAAAGACGGAGATGAACTGAGCTTCGGCAACATCACCATGAAGTTTATCCACACACCCGGCCACACCAAAGGAGGGTGCTGCATCCTCATCGGGCAGAACCTGTTTACCGGGGACAGCCTTTTCGTGGGGGCCGTCGGCCGCACGGACCTGCCCGGCGGATCGTTCAATCAGCTCATAGCATCGCTCAAGAAGCTGGTAAAGACCCTTCCCCCGGAGACGGTCGTCTGGCCGGGGCACGACTACGGAGAACGGCCCCGGTCGACGCTCGGGATTGAGGCCGAGACCAACCCCTACATTTCGGAATACATGGATTGAAAGATAGTTTCGTTATGGCCGGATTCGTCCTGGATTATGTGGTGTTCGATTCCCCGCTGGGGTGGATAGTCGTCGGGGCGGGCACCGAAGGGATCAGCATGGCGGCTTTCCTGGGCGCACAACAGCCCGGCGGCGAGCTTGCGGAGCCGGCGATCCGGGACGAATACCCGGAGGCGCTGCCCAGGCCGGCCGAAGGGCAGGGGTTTGCCGCCGAAGCGAGACAATATATTTTCGACTACCTGACCAGGGGCAGGCCCATTCCCGAAATTCCCCTGGACGTGAGAAAAGGTACGGATTTCGACCGCCGGGTATGGCGTGCGATCAGCGAAATTCCTTTCGGGCAGACGCGCTCCTACGGCCAGGTGGCCCTGGCCGCCGGACGTCCTTCCGCAGCCCGTGCGGCGGGCCGGGCATGCGGCAGGAACCCCGTCCCGATAATCGTCCCGTGCCACCGGGTGGTCGGGAGCGGAGGAAAGCTGGGCGGCTACTCCGGAGGGCTCGAAATAAAGCGGGCGCTGCTGGACCTGGAAAAGCGGTCCCGGGGCGCTCCCATGCAATGAGGCTCTTAAGAACGGAGGACAAGATTTTGAAACAGAAAAACCTGAAAATAGGG
This sequence comes from Syntrophobacterales bacterium Delta_01, assembly GCA_001603845.1. Lineage (GTDB taxonomy): Bacteria > Desulfobacterota > Syntrophobacteria > Syntrophobacterales > Syntrophobacteraceae > SbD1. The sequence continues at coordinate 4,931 of LUZZ01000058.1, forward strand.
GAACAGATAACCCCGCCCAAAGGCAAACTGGGCGTCCTGATCCCCGGCATCGGGGGGGCGGTCAGCACCACCTTCATCGCCGGCGTAGAACTGGTGCGAAGAGGCCTGGCCGAACCCATCGGTTCCCTCACGCAGATCGGTACCATCAGGCTGGGCAAGCGGTTCGAGCACCGTTCGCCCCTCATCAAGGAGTTCGTCCCGCTCGCCTCCCTGCAGGACCTGGTGTTCGCCGGCTGGGATATCTATGAAGCCAACGGGTACGAAGCGGCCATGTACGCGCGCGTACTGAAACGCGAACATCTCGAACCGATCAAGGATTTTCTGGGCGGCATCACCCCCATGAAAGCGGTTTTCGACCGCAGCTTCGTCAAAAACCTGCATGGAACGCACGTCAAGGAGGCACCCTCCCTGCGCGACCGGCTGGAAGAGATCAAGGCGGACATCGCCGAATTCAAGTCCAAAAACGGCGTGGACCGCTGCATCATGATCTGGTGCGGCAGCACCGAAGCCTACAACAAGCCGGAAGACATCCACCAGTCGATCGATTCCCTGCGTGAGGCGGTGGACCAGAACGATTCCCGGATCCCTCCCAGCATGCTCTACGCCCTGGCCGCCCTGGAAAGCGGGATTCCGTTCATCAACGGCGCCCCCAACCTCACGGTGGACATCCCCGCCCTCATCCAACTGGCCGACGAGAAGGGGCTCCCCATCGCCGGGAAGGACTTCAAGACGGGCCAGACGCTCATGAAAACCATCATGGCCCCCGGTCTCAAATCGCGCATGCTGGGGCTCGAAGGCTGGTATTCGACCAATATTCTTGGAAACCGGGACGGGCTGGTGCTCGATGACGCCGACTCCTTCAAGACCAAGGAGGAGAGCAAGCTCTCCGTGCTGGAATACATCCTGCAACCGCACCTGTACCCCACGCTCTATAAGAACTATTACCACAAGGTAGCCATCAACTATTACCCGCCGCGCGGGGACAACAAGGAAGGCTGGGACTGCATCGATATTTTCGGCTGGCTGGGCTACCCGATGCAGATCAAGGTGGATTTCCTGTGCCGGGACAGCATCCTGGCCGCCCCGCTCATCCTGGACCTGGTGCTTTTCATGGACCTGGCGCGGCGGGCGGGCATGAGCGGCATCCAGGAATGGCTCTCGTTCTACTTCAAGAGCCCCATGGTGAAGGAAAACCTGTACCCCGAGCACGACCTGTTCATCCAGTCCATGAAGCTCAAGAATACGCTCCGGTTCCTCATGGGCGAGGACCAGATCACCCATTTCGGGCTGGACTACTACATGAACGGCGAGCCGGAACCGGCCCCGAAGCAGGGGCGCTAAGCAGGGCGGATACCGGGTACTCGATACCCGATGCCGTCCGGTACCGGCATTTTGATGCCTGATACTCATGCGATTGTGGGGTGGGCACGGTTTTTCCGTGCCCACCGTTTTTCATCGCCCGAGCACCGGGGACGGTGGGCACAATGAGGCCGTGCCCACCCTACACCCCCAGCGTTCTCCCTTTTTTCCAGCAAATTCTCTTAACCTCTTCTGCGACACATACCGGCAACTTACATCCCCGGCCAGATGATTATAGTATTCTTGAATACTCTTTATTTCCCGACGGAGGATCACGATGACCATACGGGGGTTCGATGCAATCAGTGCGGCAAGGGAGCTGCACCTGGTGCTGGGAAAGTACAGTGGGGATGCGAGCAGGGGATTCAGGCTCGACCTGTCGGTCGAAGAGGCCGATAAACTGGCCGTGGTCGACGAAAACCTGATTTTCCTGGAGCTGGACATAAGCCGACTTGCGATGGAAGAGCTGGTGGCGCTTTCGGTTGCCCTGGGGGGTGAGCCGGGCGAGTCCTTCTCGGAGCTGCGGAACAGGTCCGAGAAGCAGGGCGATGATGACAGGGCGGCGATTTTCGATGCCATGGCGGCGAGGTGGGCCGAGCTAAAGTCGAGATCGCATTAGATAGCTAGATATGTCGAGCACTTGAGGGATTGAATGCCCGAAAAAGAAAATTTGAAAATAAGCGGATTGGGGTGTAAGGTTTAATTGTAATTCTGAATCTCTATTCCGAACTTAAAAATATCGACGGGTGCGTGTTGAACAGTACGCGAATATTGATAGCCGACGACCACCAGGTGGTTGTCGGCGGCATACGAAGCGTTCTCAAGGAATTTCCCGACTTCGAGGTCGTGGGGGAGGCGTCCAACGGCCGAGACGCGGTGAAGCTGGCAAAAGAGCTGCGCGTCGACATCGTGATCATGGATATCTCCATGCCGGGGCTCAACGGGATAGACGCGACCCTCCAGTTGAAGAAAAAATGCCCGAACACCCGCGTGATCATCTTCACCATGTATTCGGACAAGGAGTACCTGCTGGACCTGCTGCGGGCGGGCATTTCGGCCTACGTACTGAAGGAAGACCCCATTTCGGACCTCATCCTGGCCCTCAAGGCGGTGCGTTCGGGCGGGACCTACTTCAGCACCATGTCGCCGCAGGCCCTGTTCGAACAGATGCGAAAACGGGAACAGGCCGAACCCGTGCTCAACGGCTTCGACGAACTGACGTTGCGGGAACGGGAGGTGCTCCAGCTCCTGGCCGAAGGCAACAACGTCAAGGAGATGGCGGCCAAGTTGGGCATCAGCCCCAAGACGGTGGAGTGCCACAAGTACAGCGTGATGTCCAAGTTGAACGTGCGCAGCGTGGCGGAACTGACCAAAATAGCGATCAAAAAGAAACTGACGACGGCGTAATGCCGGGCTGAACCGATGAAAAGAGCGGGGAGACTTCTCCCGCACCCTCAATATTGTTGACTTTAAGCTCCTCCCCCTTGATGGAGGAGGCCAATGTTGTTGAGTTTAGGCTCCTCCCCCTTTGATGGGGGAGGCAGGGTGGGGGTGAAAAACCAAGCGATATCAATCCCCTCCCCCTGCCCCTCCCGCCAAGGGAGGGGAGTTCATGGAGCTTCGCCCCTAAGGTCAACAGCTTCGCCCCTAAGGTCAACAGCTTCGTCCCCTCTCTGAATTCGGCCTCACGGGCCGCTTCGCTTAGCGCAAAGCGCTCGCCTTCCCGGGTGCCGTCCAGTACAAAAAGACCTCTACCGCCGCTTCTTCCACTCCCGCAAGCTTCGCCCACATCCGCCGGTACGCCTCCAGTTGCGGCCGGTAGTGACCGGCTTCCCTGCGGCAAAAAGCCTCCACCGTCTCGCCGGGCAGGGGGCGTGACGACTTGAAATCCACCAGCTCCCACCTGCCGTCGATTTTTGCCGCCAGGTCCACCACGCCCGAGTAGATCGAGCCTTCGTCGCGCACCGCCTCCAGCGGCCATTCCACCTTCCGGTCCTCTTCGGGCACGGCGTAGAACCTTTCGAGCCAGGGGTCCCGCAGGCACGCTTCCACCTCGGCCACGGCCGCCGCGGCGACTCCGGCGCTGTCCGATTCGGAGACCCCTTCCCGGCGCAAGAAGGATTCTATCCCGCCCGGCGGGGGGAGCTCCCCCGTACTGCCGAACCGGGCGAGCAGCCGGTGGATGAGGGTGCCCCACAGGTCGGACCGGCACGGGGTGAGGGAGTGGGCGGGACCCGGCGCGGCCTCCGCTGGTTCCGAACCCGGAAGCGACGAGGGGGAAACGGCCGCCGGGGCCGGTTTTTCCCTGGTAAATTCTGCGGGGTGCAGGACGGCAGGACGGCTTTCCTCGCGCGAATCGACGATTTCACCGCCTTCGCCCTCCGGTTCCACCAGCACGCGAAAGTTTCCGTCCTCGCCTTGCACGGTTTGTTGCAGGCGCCGCAACGTCTCCCCGGCCGTGGTTTCCGCGGCTTCCGGCACCGGGACGTCGCCGAGCCCCACGAGGTCTTCCAGGCCGTAGTGGGCGTTCAGCCACCCCAGGGGGGAGTCGTTTCCGGCGGTGAATCCCGGCCCCTTTTTCTTTGCCACGCCGCTCATCACCAGCCGGTTTCGCGCCCGGGTGGCCGCCACGTAGAACAGCCGCCGCGCCTCCCCCAGCACCCTTCTGGCCCGCAGGGTTCTCAGGTGGTCGTAGAGCGGGTCCCGCTCGCCCATCAGCCGGTCGGGCCTAGGGGCCAGCAGGTATTCGCCGGAACCCGGCATGCGTTCGAGCATGTAGGGGGGGGGAAGGCCCTTGTTGCCCGCGTTGGGGTTCCGGTCCATGAACGGGAGGAACACCGTGTCGAACTCCAGCCCCTTGGCGCCGTGAACGGTCATCAGGAACACGTTGGACGAAGCCGTGTCGGGGTCCACCGGCTCGTAGGATTTTTCCAGGAGTTGCTCCAGCCTGGCGAGGGTGCGGACCGGTTCCCCCTCTTCGGCCCTTCGCACCATGTCCAGGAAACGGCGGCAGCAGTTGATGCCCCGGCTCCCCCACGTGCGGGCGGCGATCCCCGCCCCCCCGAGCTCAAGCCAGGCGGACTCCACCACACGGGCGAGCGGCTCGTGGCCGAGGTGCTGGAAAGCGCCGGAAAGGGCGCGCCAAAACCGCTCCACTTCGGCGTCTTTTTCGGAAAAAAGCTGGATCTTTTCCACCCACAGGTCCGGCGGTTCCCCGGACAGGGCGAGCACCCGGTCGAAGTCGAGCTTGAGCCACGGGCTTCGAAGCTGCGCAGCCCAGGCAAGGTCGTCGTGGGGCAGGACCAGCGCCCGGCAAAGCTGCCACAGGCAGCGCACCTCGGGCCGTTCGGTGAGCATCAGGCCCTCTTTGACCTGCACGGGGATTTTGCGCTCCTGGAGCGCTTCCAGGTATACCGGCAGGTGCGTGCGGGAAAACAGCAAAATCGCCGTCTGCGCGTCCGGGTCTTCGCGGACCAAGCGCGCCACGGCTTCCGCAAGCCACCGGGCCTCCCTGGCGCGCGCGCTTTCGCGGTCCGGCCATTCCAGGAACAGGGCCAGCTCCGGGACCGCCTGTTCTTCCTCTGCCGCCCCCTCCCGGAGGGGCAATGCTGTTGACTTTAAGGACAACGCTCCATGAACTCCCCTCCCTTGGTGGGAGGGGCAGGGGGAGGGGGTTGATATCGCTCGGTTTTTCACCCCCACCCGGCCTCCCCCATCAAGGGGGAGGAGCTTAACGTCAACAACATTGTCCCGGGAAGGAGGCACGGCGGGGCTGAAGGGCACCTCGTCGTATTCCGCCGCCGGGCGGGCCATCACCGTGCGGCCGAAAAGATCGTTGCACCACGCGATGAGGTGCGGCCGGGACCGGAAATTGGTATCCAGCACCAGGGACTCGACCGGCACCGTCGCCCCGCCTTCCAGGGGCAGCCCGCGGGCCGCATCCATGAAAAGCTTCACCTCGGCCTTCCGGAAGCTGTAGATGGACTGCTTGGGGTCTCCCACCATGAACAGGGTGCGCCCGTCGCCTTCGCCCCAGCCGGCGCAGAGCTTTTGCAGCAGCTCCCACTGGCCGCGGCTGGTATCCTGGAACTCGTCCACCAGGATGTGCCGGATCCTCTGGTCGAGAATGAGCTGGAGGTCGGAGGGCGCGGCGGAATCGAACAGGCGAAGCGCCGCCATTTCCAGGGCGGGAAAGTCGATGGCCCGCCGGGCGCGGCACCGGGCCTCATAGGTTTCCAGCACGGAATGGAACAGCAGCACCAAGTCCCAGAGGGTTTCCGGGTCCCACACCGGGGAGTCGATGGAGGGCATGGCGCGGATGGCGTACAGTTTTTCGGCCGTTTCCTGCGGGAGGCACCGGATGGCCTCCCCCCAGCCCGTCTTGGCAAAACCGCTGTAAAACCCGGTCTTGGGGCCGAACTGCTTTCTGGGCTTTCCGTCGTTGGTGAGAAGCGTTGCGGCAAGGCGCACCCAGTCGCCAAGGCTCTCCCAGGAGGCGGGCGGAACGCGGGGCGGAAGCGAGCGGGCGGCCTCGGCCCCGGCGCGGGAGATGTCCGCAAGGAAGCCTTCCCAATCCCGGCCCAGGGTGCAGCTTTCGAACGCGCGCTTCAACACCTCCAGGGCCGTTTCGACCAGCTCGCGCACGCGTTCGGCCAGAAACCCCGTCGCCCGGTCTTGCCCCAGCACCTGCACCAGCTCCATGATGCCCTCGCGCCGTCGCACCAGGTCTTCCATTTCGGCCGCGAGGAGCCGCCACGAGTTGTTGAGGTACAGGAGCCGGTTGCCGAGGGCGAGCCGGGCGGGGTCTTCCGGGCCGCGGGAGGCGATTTCCCGCAGGGCCGCATCCACGGTTTCGCGAAGGAAAAATTCCTGCTCGGTTTCGTCCATCAAGGTGGAGCCGGGGGCGATCCCCGCTTCCAGGGGCGCCTGGGACGCCGCCGCGTAGCAGAAGGAGTGAAAGGTCTGGATGCGGAGGATCTCGCCGGTGAGCAACAGTTGGTCCAGGCCGCCGTGGGCCGCCAGGGCGCCTTTGGCGTAGCCGAGCAGTTCGGCGTCCGCCTCGCTTTCGGCGGGTTCGCCCCGGGAGGCGCGCTCCAGGCACCGGCACACCCGCTCGCGCATCTCCCCCGCCGCCTTGTTGGTGAAGGTGAGGGCCAGGATCTGCTGCGGATGGTCCACCAGGCCCAGCAGGCGAAGAAAGCGGGCGCTTAGAAGGAAGGTCTTGCCCGACCCGGCCGGGGCCTCCAGGTGAAAGCTCGCGGCGGGATCGACCGCCCGGCTCCGTTTTGCCGTGTCCGCCAGTATGGCCATGCTCTTTATTCCTCCGGACGGCTTCGGTTCGATCGAAGCCGCAGCGGCGGGCACGATGACGGGGTTGTTGCCGGAATGCATCGCCGTGTAGGGTGGGGAGGGGGTCGTCAGTGCCCGAAAGTACGACACCCTCCCCTAACCCCTCCCATCGCAGGGAGGGGGATTTTCGTTCGTTACACTATTTTCTTTCATTCCACTATTTTTGTTCGTTCTACTATTTTCGTTCCACTGCTGACGGACCTTGACACCCTTTTGGGCAACAACCCTTTTCACGTGCCCGCCCGCCTCTGCGGCTTCACGTGAGACTTCTTTTCATAAAAACCCGCGGACCGATCATACCTTCATGGAGGGTTTTTCGCCATACCGCAGAGGCAGACATCCCTTAACTGCTTATTACCATTGTAAAATTTTACCTTCTGAATTATTCTTTCACTATCTGGACCATAATCGGCCAATCGCCGGCGCAGGTGAGTGGCGTTGCTTATCAATCGAGTTCCCGCCGCGTAACGGAACGCATTGCCCAATTCAAGAAGGAAAGGGCCATGGCCGCCAGGAAAAAGAACACGAATCCCCCCGATCGGCACCTCCAACAGGATCCGCCTCCGGAAAACAAAGAGACGCACATCGAGACAGCCGGGCAGCCGCCGGAAAGCGCTCCGCAGGCTGGAGAGGAAAAATCGCACCCGGGGGACAGGGCCGCCAAACAGCCGGCCGGCGCCGCGAAGGCCGAAACCAGGAAACGGGCGCCGGGCAAGCGGACCCGCAAGGCCCAGTCCGCCGATTCCGGGCAGGAGGCCGCACGGGAGGCGCCGCCCAGCGAAAGACCGTTCCCGGTGGTCGGCGTGGGCGCATCGGCGGGCGGCCTGGAAGCGCTCGAAGATTTCCTGGCGAAGATGCCCGATAACAGCGACTTGGCCCTGGTGGTGATTTCCCATACCGACCCCGGACGCACCAGCATGCTGCCCGACATCCTGGGCCGCAAGGCGTCGATGCCCGTGGTGCAGGTAAAAGACGGGATGCGAGTCAAGCCCAATACCGTGTTTCTGCCTCCGTCCAACCGCGACCTCATCCTGGAAGGCGACGTATTCCACCTCCAGGAGCAGCACCGCGGCTCGTTTTTTCGCCTCCCGATCGACACTTTCCTGAAATCGTTGGCGGACGCCCGCGGGGAGTTCGCGGGCTGCGTCATTTTGTCCGGGACGGGCACCGACGGCACGCAGGGGCTCCGGGTGATCAAGGAAAAGGGCGGCGTGACCATGGTGCAGAGCATTGCGTCGGCAAAGTACGAAGGAATGCCCGAAAGCGCCATGAACACCGGCATGGCGGATTTTATCCTCGCTCCGGCCGAAATGCCCGCCCGGCTGGTGGATTATTTCGCCAGCGGCATCCGGCTGGTGGAGGCGAGGGAAGAGGAAGTCCAGGCCGATTTCCCCAGCATTCTGTCCAAGATCGTGGTGGCCATCAGCAGCCGCACGGGCCACGATTTTTCCCAGTACAAGAAGAGCACGCTCGTCCGGCGCATCCAGAGGCGGATGAGCGTGGCACGCTGCCGCACCCCTCAGAACTACCTCACCTACCTGCACCATAACCCGGGCGAAATCGAGGCGCTCTTCCAGGACCTCCTGATCGGGGTGACCAGCTTTTTCCGCGACCCGGAGGCGTTCGAACTGCTCAGCCAGCATATCCTGGGAGAGCTGTTGAACCGAGACCGCAACCAGCCCTTCCGGGTCTGGGTGCCGGGGTGCGCCACCGGCGAAGAGGTCTACTCGCTCATCATCCTGATCCTGGAAAGATTGAACGAACTCCAGATCAGGAGGGAAATCCAGGTTTTCGGGACCGATATCGACCGCACGGCCATCGACAAGGCCCGCGACGGTCTCTACCCGGAAAGTATCGCCGCGGATGTTTCCCCCGAACGGCTTCAGCTCTTTTTCATCAAGGAGAACTCCAGTTACAGGATTCGCAAGGAAGTCCGGGAACCCGTGGTGTTCGCCGTCCAGAACCTGTTGAAAGACCCGCCGTTTTCCAGGCTGGACCTGCTGGTGTGCCGCAACCTGCTGATCTACCTGGAGCCCAAGGCGCAGAAGAAAATTCTGCCCCTTTTTCATTACTCGCTCAAACCCGGCGGGGCGCTCTTCCTGGGCTCTTCGGAAACGGTCGGCGAATTTTCGGACCTTTTCTCGCCCGTGTACAAAAAGTGGAACATCTACCGCAAGGTCGATTCGTCCCCCGGAATGCTGCCGCGGGTCGAATTCCCGGCCGGCGCAAAGTTGCCGAGCACCTTGATGGAGCCCAGGGCCGTGCAGCCGGCCCCGGCCAGGAGCGAATCGGTCGTCGAGGAAGCCACCGAACGCCTGCTGCTCCGGCAGCACACGCCCGCCTGCGTGGTGGTCAACCGCCGGGGGGAGATCAGCTACATCCACGGGCGCACCGGGAAATACCTGGAACCCGCGCCGGGGCGCATCAGCGTGAACGTGGCGGACATGGCCCGCGAAGGGCTCCGGTTCGAACTGACCGCAGCCATCCGCAAGGTGGCCGGATCGGGAGAAGTCATCCACAGGGCCGGCCTCCAGGTGAAGACCAACGGGGGGATGCAGGAAATAAACCTGACCGTGAGGCCCCTGGGGGAAGCGGAATCGGTAAGCGACCTCATATTGATCCTGTTCGAAGATGTGACACACCCGCCGAAAACCGAGCGGACGAAAAAAGCCAAAGGCGCGCCCGACGACGACACGACAAGGATTGTGGAACTGGAGGGGGAGCTGTCCAGGATCCAGCAGGACCATCGCACGGCCATGGAAGAGCTGGAAACCTCCAACGAGGAACTCAAGTCGGTGAACGAGGAACTCCAGTCCTCGAACGAAGAGCTCCAGTCCACCAACGAAGAGCTGGAATCGTCGCGGGAAGAGCTTCAGTCGCTCAACGAAGAGCTTTCCACCGTCAACGCCGAACTCCACGACAAGATCATCGAGCTTTCCCAGGCCTACGATACGATCACCCACGTCCTGAACGCCACCCGCATCGCCATCGTGTTCGTGGACAAGAACCTGAACATACGGCGTTTTACCGAAGAGGCGACCAATATCATCAACGTGATCGACAAGGACCTGGGGCGGCCCCTGACGCATATTTCCACCAACCTGGAAGCCGAAACGCTCTCCGAAGATATAAAGAAATCAATAAAAGAGCTGAAAACGATCGAGAAGCGGGTCAAGACCCACGACGGCCACGAATATTTCATGAGGATCGTGCCGTACAGCAACCCGAAAGACGTCATTGACGGCGCCATCCTCACGTTCATCAACAACACCAGGGAGTAAGCGGTGTGCCGCGAATTCTCCGCTCCTCGGGCGCCCAGCTCCCCCGTTCGCCCCTTCCCCTTACCGGCGGGTACCGGGTGGGATTGCCCGGCCGGCTTGCCCTCCCTCTTCGCATGATTATTCTGTAATGAAGACCGGGGCGCCCTCATCCGGCGTGTGCCGCACCACTAACGTCCGAGTCGCAGAAAACTCATGGAAAATACCAGCGAACCCATTCCTGACTTCGACAAATTGCGGGAAGCGGCACGGAAGCTCGCCGACGGGAAGGACCGGGCCAAGGTGTCCAGGGCGGTAGAGTTGCTCGGCATTTTGGACGAACTCCAAATCCATGGCCCCCAGCCGGAAAACCGGAACGAGCAGTACCGGGCCGCCAGGGAACACCTGGAAGCCAATACCCGGTGGTATCTCGATCTGATCCGGTCCACGCCCATGGCGCGGCTCACAGTCACCCGGAAGGGACTCATCCGGAGCGCCAACCGGGCGGCGGCCGAATTGCTGCGGGTGCGCGCCGACCGGCTGCGCGGCCGCCCCGTATCCGCCTTCATCCACATGGAAGACCACCTGGTATACTTCAACATGATAAAAGAGATCATCTACCAGGAGGGCACGGGGAAAAAGAGCAGCCGGGAACTGAGGCTCATGAGGGTCGAAACGGTGCCCTTCCAGGCGTTTGTCGAGGTTTCGGCGGCATACAACGGCGGCGGGCGGTTTACCGGGTGGGACCTTTCATTCCTGGATATTACCTGGATAAAACGGGCCGAAAGCGCCCTGCGCCGCGATAAGAACAGGTACCTGAATCTTTTGGATTCCTCCGGCGAGGCACTCATCACGGTGGACCCCGAAACCGGGTTCATCCTGGACACCAACGCCCACGCCTGGCTCATGTACGGGTACAGCCGGCAAGAAATGCTCGGCTTCACGCGCAGGCACCTGTCGGCAAACTCCGGGTGCGAAACCCAGGTTTCGCACCCGGGGCTTCCGGCCACCCGCCTGGCTTATCACAAAAGAAAAAACGGCCGGGTTTTTCCGGTGGAAATCACCGAAACCTTCCGTTTTCTGAACGGCAAAAAAGTGGTCTTGTTGACGGTGTGCGACATCTCCCGGCTCAGTCGGTACGAAAAGGCCCTGAATACGGCCTATGCCGAACTGGAAACATCCGAAGCGCAGTTGAAGCGGACGTCCGCCCGGCTGCTCAATATCCAGGAAGCGGAGCGGAAAAAAATTGCGCGGGAGCTTCACGACAGCGTCGGCCAGGTGCTGGCCGCCCTGAAATTCAACATCGAAAACGCCATCAGTTCGGCCCCCCACGAAGGCCCGGAGAAGGTGTTCGAGATGCTCGAAGGCCTAGTCCCGGTAGTCCAGGGGGCGATCAACGAGGCGCGGGCCATCTACACCGGCCTGAGGCCCAGCCTCCTGGACGACTTCGGCATCGTCACCACGCTGCACTGGTTCTGCCGCGAAGCCCGGAAAAATTACACCATTCCGGAAATTGAATGCAGCGCGGAAATCGTCGAGGAGGACATCCCGGAAGAGATCAAGATAACCATCTTCAGGATAGTCCAGGAAGCGATGAACAATATCGCGAAACACAGCAAGGCCGGACGGGCCGGGTTCTACATCAACGGGTGCGACGACGCGATAGAGCTTGCCATCGAAGACGACGGCGTCGGGTTCGACACGGGGACGGTCCTTCCCAGCATCGATTCGGGACACTTCGGCATGGGCCTCGCCAGCATGCGCGAGCGGGCCGAACTTTCCGGGGCGCAATTTGCCATCGAATCGTCTCAGGGCAAGGGCACCCGGATAACCGTCCGGTGGAAGCTGCCGCCGCCAGGGGGTACCGGGTTGAGCGGGAACTGAGCGGCCGGTCTCCGGACCGGGTCTAGAGCGTCCCCTTGGACGACGGCACGCCGCTGCGGCGCGGATCGACGGAAACCGCCGCCGCCAGGGCGCGGCCCAGCGCCTTGAAGGCGGCCTCCAGCATGTGGTGCGTATTGGCCCCGTAAGCAATCCGGATGTGCAGGGTAACGCCCCCGTTTTGGGCAAAGGCCCGGAAGAATTCGGGGGCCAGTTCCGTGTCGAATTCTCCCGTGCGGTCGGCCATGGGGGGAGCGTTGTAGACCAGGAACGGCCGGTTGGAAAGATCGAGCGTGGCCGAAGCCAGCGCCTCGTCCATGGGGACGGTAAAATCCCCGTAGCGCCGGATTCCGCTGCGGTCCCCCAGCGCCTGCGTAAGCGCCGCCCCCAGGCATATCCCCACGTCTTCGACCGAGTGGTGGGCGTCGACGGCCAGGTCTCCCGCCGCCTTCAACGTCAGGTCGAAAAGCCCGTGCACGGCAAAAAGCGTCAGCATGTGGTCGAGAAACGGCACGCCCGTTTCCACCTGCGCCCGCCCGGTCCCGTCCAGGACCAGCTCAACCGCTACCTGCGTTTCCTTCGTGTTTCGCCGCACCGTACCCTTGCGCTCGCCAGCCATACCAAATCCCCGTAAATTGCCAATGACTTCAACGGTAGGCACCATAAGGGGGGCTCCTGCCCAAAACCAAAATTTCAGCAGGAAGCCGCCAAAAAGCACGGACCGCCCCCCCTCCCTTGGTGGGAGGACAATGCTGCTGACTTTAAGGGCTACACTCCATGAACTCCCCTCCCTTGACGGGAGGGGATGGGGGNNCCCTCCCCTAACCCCTCCCATCGCAGGGAGGGGGATTTTCATTCGTTCCACTATCTTTGTTCGTTCCACTATTTTCGTTCCACTGCCGATGGACCTTGATATCCTTTTGGGCAACAGCCCCTGGGGCCGTCCCCCTCCTGCATGCCGGTCCTCAAGCCAACCCGCATTCCGGCAACACAATACATGCTCACCCGGGAAATTCAAAGGATTCATTGACGAAGAGGCGTAAAGAGGGGAAAAGCCGCCGGATTCCCGCCCAGAAGCGCTGCGGGAATGACGGTTGGGGAGGCCTCACGTTATTTTGCGAAGTTCCCTGTTTGGCCTTGCTCCCATGTTTCGACAGCCATGGTGGAGGGGCACAGCCTTACCGTGCCCGTCATCACGGATGGAAAACGGGGAGGGAGGTAATGTGGGGCTGTTGCCCAAANNCCGGAAATACGACACCCTCCCCTAACCCCTCCCATCGCAGGGAGGGGAATTTTCGTTCATTCCACTATTTTCGTTCGTTCCACTATGGATGAACCTTAGAGCTTGTCCGTAAATAAGCCGTTTGGGCAACAGCCCTTGAGGCCGCGCCCACCCTGCATGCCTGCATGCACGGGAGGTCCGGCGTGCCCGTGAACGCGCTGTATCCGCCGTTACCTCCCGAGGCTTTTCTGGACGAACCGCAGGTAAATCCGGTAATTGCCGGATTCGATTCCCCGCGGGACCTTGTACCCTTCCGGGATGAGCAATACCAGGACCCTGCCCGAAACCGGGTCGGCGGCCCCTTCGCCGTACTCGCGCCGTTCCGCTTCGTCCGGGGGCCTTCTATTTTCTTTTCGCGGTCCCCTGATGTCGAGCAGTTTGGCCTCCACCAGGCTGGATTCCGTGTCCGGCCGGTACTGCCCGGAGGGTCCCACACGGGGCGTTTCGCCGATGACGATCCTCATGGCCGCCTCCTTTGGTAAATGGTTGTTATAATGAAATTATCGGAAGGCGCTCGCCAATACTTGAACAAATGTGTCGGGGGAGTTCGGGCGGGGGGGAGTTCGGTCCGCGGCAGGACGGGGAGCCGCGGACCGGCTCGGTCAGGGTTTTTTGGCTTCGCCCGCCTGTTGGGGAGGCGCGGCGGCGGCCTTTTGCAGGTCGTCGTCGATGCGTTTCACGGCCGCATGCTCGACGTTGACGTTCATGGTCTTGCCGTTTTTTTTGAGCCGCACCGCCACCTTGTCCTTGCCGTCCTTGGGAAGGGCGGCCCAGGCGAGGGAGCAGAGGCTGTGGTTGTTTTCGCCCAGGACTTCCAGGCTGGCCGAACCGGCCCCGGAAAGGTCGGGGGCCGCCTGGGCGGCGTCGGTGTAGTCGGTCCCCGACAGCTCGGCGATGAGCGTCAGGAGGGCGCCGGGATTATCCAGGGGCTTCGGGGCGCCGACCATCGTCCACTTCACCCCGTCCGGGCTGGTGGCCTCGCCTTCCTTACCGTCCCTCTTCCACTTGATCGCGCGGACCTCGGAAGTCTTTTGCGACAGGAGCGAGCGGTCCCGGAAATCGGCGGCCGACCGCGGAAGCTCCGTCATGAAGTTGGCCGAAACCTCGACCGGCGTGTCGAACCCGGTCACCACCGCCGCGGTTTGCCGGGCGTTTTTCCCGGGACTTGCGAGGGCGATTTCCGACGTCTTGCCGTCTTTCAGGCCGATCACCACGGTGACCGCCGGCGGGTTGGGCTTTGCGCTCTCGTCCAGGAAGTCCGTCGCCCGCAGCCAGTGGATCTGGTCGAGCAGGTTTTCCAGCTTCCTGCCCTTGATCGGCAGGTCGGGTTGGCCGGTCGCTTTCCAGCCCTTGTCTTCCCGTTCGTAGCGGACCTGGTCCCCGCTCTTCCACTTCACGTCCAGGGAGGCGACCTGGTCGGTCTGCCAGGCGAAAAGGTCCTTTCTGCGCAGGTCCTTGAGCCCCTTGTTGAGCGATTCCCAGTCCAGGCGGCTGATGAGAAAGATCTCGTTGCCGCCGCCCGTTTTCGCATACCGGAAATCCCCCGACAGGTTGGAGTCCCCCACCTGGAGTTCCTTCCACTGGCCATCCGCCTTGAAGCGGATGGCCAGGTGCGGTTTGGCGAGGCCGTAGGCCGCCGTTTTTTCGGACTCCGCGCCCAGTTTTCGCTCGAATTCCAGTTTCTGGAGCTTCTGGACCAAGCCCTCGAAGATCGGCCAGTCCACGTCGGTCTTCAGGGGCTCCACGATGTGCCAGCCGTCTTTTTTCTCGATGCGCACGGGTTTGGCCTCGCCCGAGCGGATCTCGATCTGGTCGATCGAATCGGGTTTCACGGTGAACACCAGCCTGGCCGCCTTTTCCTGCGCTTCCTTTTCGGCCTTCTTCAACACGTCGAAATAATAAAAATAGCCGCCCACCAGCAGGAGCACCAAGAAGTAGACGGCGGTATTTCTCCACCTCATCTGCGTGCCCTCCTGATCCTGTACACGGTAAGCCCCGACAGCAGCACGGCCAGCGGCACCAGCACCAGCACGATCCAGAAGACCGACTTGGCCTGACTTTGCGTCAGCAGCATCGGCCGGTTGGCGTTCTTGGGCTTTTCGATGGTGATCATGTTGCCCTCGTCGGCCAGGTAGTTGACCGCGTTGGTGAACAGGTCCCCGTTGCCGTAGAGCCCGAAGTAACTGTTGGCGACAAACTCGGAGTTGCCGGCAACGAGCAGCAGCGCGTCGTCGTGCTTGGTCGCGGCCGCGTGGGCCTCGCCGCCGGAGCCGTCCTTGGCGTTCTTTTTATCCGCCGCCTCCGTTTTCCGGTCGGCGGCCTTGGGCTCGGAGATATCGGCCAGGACCATCAACGGCACCGGCCCCTGGAGGTCCTTGCCCTCTTCGAAGGCCGCCCGGCCTTCATTGAGCACCGCCAGGTCGCGCTCCGCCCAGGAATTGGGGGACGTCTTGGCCAGCACCTGGAGGTTCACGCCCTTGGGGGGCTTGGCCGCCACGCTTACCGACCGGGCGTCGGGGTAGAAGGTGGGCAGGGTGAAACCGTTGGTGATCTTGTGGGTGCCGTATTCGGCGACGACGGGGACCCGTTCGCTGGCCCCGAAAAGGCGGCTGAGCCTGTCCACGATCACGTCGTTTCCAAGCTCCACCCCGTAGCCCTGGAGGAACCCGTTCAGGCCGGGATCGGTTTGCGGATCGATCATCACGAACAGCTTGCCGCCGCGGTCCAGGTAGGCTTTAAGGGCTTTGACCTCGAAATCGCCGAGCGGTTTCTTGGGGCCGGCGACGATCACCGCCGCCGCGTCGGCGGGCACATCCGCCTGGTGCAGCAGGTCGAACTCTTCCACCTCGAAGTAGTTCTTTTCCAGGGCCGTTTTTACCTGCGAGTAGCCTTCGTTGTACGCCGAGTTGACGGAATGTTCGCCGTGCCCGGTCAGGAAGTATATTTTCTTTTTGTCCTTGCGGCTGAGCTTGAGGAGCGCGTTGGTGATGCTCTCCTCGGAGGCGGCGGGGATCACCTGCTGCTTGCCGTAGCCCAGCAAGACCAGGGTGCCGTAGGTTTTGACGTCGTATTGGTGGGCGGCCTCGGGCTTCACGTCCGGGTCGATGAACTCGTAGTTGATGTTTTTGCTGTAATACTTGTAGGTATCCAGGAGGTCTTTGGCTTTGGCCTTGGCCTGCGTCTGGTCGGGAGCGGCGACGGCATAAAAGACCTTGATGTCTACCGGCTTGTCGATTCCCTTCAGGACGTTTCGGGTCTGTTCGGAGAGGCTGTAGGTCCCGGTTTCGGTGAGATCCAGCCTCCAGGGGTGGCGCTGCACGATGAGCGCGACAAACACCAGGATGGCGATGAAAATTACGGTCGAAATCAGCGTATTGGAACCGTAAACCCATTTACGGCGCATTTTTTATCCTCCATTCGGGACCCGGAAATCAACTCCGCCGGTCCTCGATCCCTTGATTCCTGAATTCCCGGACCTGTGTCCCTAGCCCCGCCAGCGGTAGGAAGTCATCTGGCGGAGAGTCAAAAACAGGAACAGAAGCGCAAAGAGAACGTAGTAGACCAGGTCCCTCGAATCGAGCACCCCCTTGGCGAAATTCTCGAAATGCCCGGTCACGGAAAGGTACTGCACCAGCGGTCCCAGGGTGGGGCCGGCGATGGTCTGGACTTCGCCGATGAACCACAGCACCAGCAGAAAGCCGAAGGCCAGCACCGAGGCGATGATCTGGTTCTGGG
>LUZZ01000432.1 GCA_001603845.1 Syntrophobacterales bacterium Delta_01
GCGGGACAGGGCGGCTACGGCGGCCACGGAGCATGGGGCTGCGGGTCGTACGGCCGGGCCGGCTACCGGGGGCGCGGACCAATGGGGCGCTGTGCCTGGGGCAACGGTTCCGGTTCCTGGCAGAGAAGCGGCTGGAACGGCGGACCCCGGGGTGCGGCCAATAACGTGAACACCGGACGCTAAAAGATTCGAACTCCCAGGATGGATTGGAGACAACGCATGAGAAAAATACTTCTGGCCGGCACGGCACTCCTTTTTTCCATGACCTTCGGCATGCCGCTCCTGCACGCCCAGCAGCCGCAGCAGCCCCAACAGCAGCAGATCGGACCCAACGACGGATGGCAGTGCCCGCGATGGTGGATGGGCCAGGGAGGCAGGGGCAGGATGATGCGCTACCGTGACGGGTCTTGCGGAATGGGACCGCGCGCGCGGTTCAACCGGGCAACGCCCCTCACCAAGGATGAAGCCAAGCAGTTGCTGGAGAGCTACATGAGCTACCGCAACAATCCCAACCTGAAGCTCGGCGAAATTGCGGACAAAGGCGATATGTTCGAGGCCCCCGTCACGACCAAGGACGGCTCGCTGGTAGAAAAGATCCAGGTGGATAAAAAATCCGGCTGGTTCCGGTACGCTTCCTGACCGGGCGGGAAAACCGACCGCAAAGGGCGTATAAGGGCAAGGAAAGATAAAAAAACCAACTCGCCGAGAAAAGCTCCAGCCAAATTCCCCTCCCTTCAATGGGAGGGGAATTTTGTTCACGGTTCCACCACCATCAAGAACCGGCCAAAAACGCCGGGGATTTCGATTCATTTTCCGCCTTTCCCGCAGCTCCATCCGTTTTGCGGCGGAATCGGCCGGCCGCGTACGCTTTCATGGTCAGGATTTATGGCAGGGACTGCATCCTGCGATGGGAGAAACGATCAAAGGAGTCATTATGGAAAAGCGCACCTTTTTGAAACTGGTATTAGGGACGCTGGCGGCTCTTTACAGTACCATTGCCGAAAAAACGTCCGCACAGATGATGGGCCGCGGCGGCACGGGCGGGATGATGGGCGGCAACGGCATGATGGGCGGCAGGTGCCCCATGTGCGGCAATCCGTGGGACGGCCGGGCGGGAGGATTCGGTTCCATACCCGCCAAGCTGCCGAAGCCGAAGAGCAGAGAATGGATACACAAGCTGCAGGAAATTCTGGACCGGGAAAAAGAATCCAAGGCCCAGTACGNNCCCCCAGGAAGACAATCATATTCTTTGGATCAGCCAGCTTTTTTCCGCCTACGGGCTTCCTTGCGAGGGTAAGGCCCTCCCCGTTAAAAAGTCGAGTTCGCTGGTCGAAGCCTACGAAATCGCGATGAAGCTGGAAACGGACCTGGTGCCCCGCTACGAATGGCTCATCGGGAAAGTCGAGGACCAGGACTCGGGAGAGGTCCTGAACACCGCCCTGCTGCAAACGCGCATGCATTACGTGATGTTCGACCATGCCCTGAGGATGGGCGGCGGGATGGGGCATATGATGGGACGATAACGGCGGGTGCGAAACCTTGCGGCCGCTCCGGAACGGTATATCCGGGGTTGTTTTCGCCGGTCCCCGTAAAATACGGGAACCGGCGAAATTTTTCTCGTACCTCGTCGATGAACGCTCGGCACGCACGCGCCTGCGCGTGCGGCCGAATTCCGGAAGGAGCGGGGAAAAGGATCTGTTGCCGAAATCAAAAATCTCGGTCGCGTACCGCAAAGCAGCGTAGACCGCGCTCCCTTTCTCTGGTGGGAAGGGCCGGGGAAGGGGAAATAAGTATCTGAAAATACGACACCCTCCCCCAACCCCTCCCGTCGCAGGGAGGGGGATTTTCGTTCCTTCCGCTATCGGCGAACCTTGATATCCTTTTGGGCAACAGCCCCGAAACGTTTCCCCCGCTCTTTGTCATTGGTTCAGTCTTGAAAACAAAACAGCATGAAACACATCGCCTAGCACTTGATGACCCTGCACTCCGGCCCCTTGTCGATGATGGCCTGGATCTCCGCCGGATATTTCTTTTTGTCGGGCATGAAGATCAGCTCCGGGTCCACGAATTCACGCAGCACGAAAAGTTCCTTGTAGGTGGGAGCGGGCGTTTCTCCCGAAACCCTTTCCACGTTCAGGTCGAATCCGCAGTTTTCCTGGATCTGCTTGACCGACACGCCGGGATGGTTGGTGGACAGGTAGATGATGCCGTTTTCGTCGAACCTGTAAACCCCCATGTTGGTCACCACCGCGTCCGGTCCGCAGTTGGCGAAGGGTGTTCCCTTCCACACCTCTTTTTTGGGCTTCCATTCGCGCGTCTTGTGGTCCCAGCA
>LUZZ01000059.1 GCA_001603845.1 Syntrophobacterales bacterium Delta_01
CATTTACATCCATGGCCGGCCCTTTTCAAGGGTGTTTCCGGAATATAAAATTGTATATATAAACGCGCGAATAACGTCCGCAAAGGCTCTCCACTCCGCGTGCCTGGGCGTTGCGCGCTGCGCACGGCCCGGTCCCCCCGTGCGCGGCGGCCGTCCACAACCACATATTAACCGGAGGAGGTGTGGAATGTCATCACGAGTTCTCCTGGTAATAGACCTGTTGAACGATTTTTTGGACCGGAAGGGCGCCCTCTACTGCGGCGCCGGGGCGCGGAAGATCATCCCCGTGATCCGCTCGCTCGTCGATGATTTCACCCGGGCCGGCGACCCCGTGATCTACCTGAGGGACGCTCACGCGCCCAGGGACAAGGAGTTTGAACTGTTCCCGCCCCATGCGGTAAAAGGATCGTGGGGATCGGAGATAATCCCCGAACTCGAACCGGGCGAGACCGCCTTAGTTGTTGACAAGACGCGCTTTTCCGGGTTTTTTGGAAACAATCTTTCGGAGCTGCTCGCAGGCATCGGTCCCGAGGAGGTGTGGCTCAGCGGAGTGCTCACCTCCATTTGCGTCATGGACACCGCCGGAGACCTGCGAAACCGGGATTATTCCGTGGTCATCCCCGTGGAGGCAGTGGCCGATATCGATTCGCGTTCGCACCAGTTTGCTCTGGCCAGGATGGAAAAGGTTTACGGGGCCAGGTTGATCACGGTTGCCGGTCCCGCGGAAGGGCGGGGGAAGGCCGGAGCGCACAAAGGGAGTGTGGATGAAACCCTGGGAGAGGTACTCACCTGAGCTGGTTACCGATCTTTACGAACTCACCATGGCCGCAAGCTACCTCGACGAGGGAATGTCCGGGGAAGCCACCTTCAGCCTGTTTATCAGAGACTATCCGGAGTTTCGGTCCTATTTCGTTTCGGCCGGCCTGCAGCGCCTTCTGGAAGTCCTGGAATGCCTGCGGTTCGAAGCCGGTTCCATCGAATACCTGAAGTCGCTCGGCATGTTTTCGGCCGGTTTCCTGGAATACCTTCGCGGTTTTCGCTTTTCCGGCACGGTAAGGGCCATCGCGGAAGGGCGGA
Organism: Syntrophobacterales bacterium Delta_01; assembly: GCA_001603845.1. Lineage (GTDB taxonomy): Bacteria > Desulfobacterota > Syntrophobacteria > Syntrophobacterales > Syntrophobacteraceae > SbD1. The sequence goes on from LUZZ01000059.1 coordinate 1,078, forward strand.
TCTTCTTTTCCCAGGAGCCCGTGCTGGAAGTCACCGCCCCCCTGATCGAAGCCCAGGTCATCGAGACCCTGGTCATGAATACCATTCAGGCGGAAACCCTGTTTGCCAGCAAAGCGGCGCGCGTTTTCCACGCGGCGCGCGGAAAGGGGCTGATCGATTTCGGAATGCGGCGCGCCCACGGGGTGGACGCGGCGCTGAGCGCCGCACGCGCTTCGTACATCGTTGGATTTATGGGTACGAGCGACCTGCTGGCCGGCCGGATTTACGGCATCCCGGTGTTCGGGACGATGGCCCATTCCTACGTGACGAGCTTTGACCGTGAGATAGACTCCTTCCTGGCCTTCGCCAAGACTTTTCCGAACAACACCATCTTTCTCATCGACACCTACGATACGGTGGCCGGCGCCAAAAAGGCGGTGGCAGCCGCCGGGATCATGGCCCGAACGGGAGGAAAACTGCTGGGGGTGAGGCTGGACAGCGGCGACCTGGCGGGGTTGAGCCGTCAGGTGCGGCAAATCCTGGACCGGGCGGGGTTCCATGACGTGAAGATCATGGCCAGCGGAGGCCTCGACGAATTCGAACTGGAGGCCATGGCCGGGGAGGGGGCCGAAATAGACGTCTACGCCGTGGGCACCAAGGTGGACGTATCGGCCGACGCGCCCTACCTGGATATCGCCTACAAGCTTGTGGACTACGATCGAAAGCCTGTCCTGAAGCTTTCCAGCGGCAAGAAGACCTGGGTGGGGAAAAAGCAGGTCCTGCGGTTCTACGATGCCGCGGGCAAAATGCACCACGACCGGCTGTGCATGACTCCCGGGGTCGAAGGCGGCGGGGCGGAGAGCGGCGAACCGCTCCTGGAGCTGGTGATGAAGGGAGGAAAGCGGGTTCGCCGGCCCGAAACGCTTGGCGAGATCCGGGCGCGTTTTAGCTCCGAATTCGAACGGTTGCCCGAAAAATACCGCGCGCTTCGCGCAACCGAAAAATATCCGGTCGAAGTATGTGAATCCTTGCAAAACCTCGATCAAAAGACCGCCGAGGAAAAAAAGCGCCTGGAAGTGGATTCCGTCCTGGGCGCCTGACGGCAAAGGGAGCCTTCCTCCGCTCGTCCTCCCGCCCGAAGCCGGTTTACCGGCCGGCCGGTTCCTTCTTTCGCCATTTCCAAACGGACCGGGTTCCTTCCCCGCCCGGCAGCGCGTAGGAGAAGCTGCCGGCGAATTCCAGCCCCGCAAATGGTTCGGCTGCAATGCCGCGCGCCGCTTTTTCCGATTCGGGACCGGCCCACGATGCGAATACGCCTCCGGAATCGAGCACCCGCGAAGCGAGGAACGCAAGGTGGGACGGTTCGAGCCGCACCGCGCGCATGGCGATGAGCCGGAAGGCGTTCGCGTTTTCCCGCGCGGCGGCGAAGTCCTCCCACCGGCCGTGTACCGCGCGGATTCCCGTGAGGCCCAGCTTCGAGAGGACCGCGGCCAGGAAGCTCACTTTCTTGCGGGTGGAATCCAGGAGGATCATGTCCAGGTCGGGGGAAAAGATCTTGAGCACGACGCCCGGAAATCCGGCGCCGGTGCCCACGTCGAGGCTCCGGCCGGACCGGGGAAGTTCGGAAGCGGGGACCAGGGAATCGAGGATGTGCTTTACGACGATTTCTCCGGGGTCGGTGATGCGCGTGAGGTTGACCCGCCGGTTCCACTCGATCATCAGTTCCGTGTGAATGCGGCAGAGCTCGGCCTGCCGCTCAGACAGGGCGATGCCGGCGGATTGTGCGTTTTTCAAAATGAGGCCGGTAAGATCGGATGTCACGAGAACCGTCCGGGCGGGCGGGCCGCAGGCGCGCTACTTTCCGACGCAAAACTGCGAAAAAATCCGGTCCAGCAGATCGCCGTCATTTTCCCACCCCAGAATTGCTTCGAGTTGTTTTCGGGACGTCTGGAGTTCAAAGCCGGCAAGCTCCCCGTAGGCCCCCGAATCCAGGAGTTCCTCCGCCCGCGAAAGCGCCGCCGCCGCTTCTTCCAGGCACCGTTTCTGCCGCAGATTGGGGACGATTTCGGAGCGGCACCGTTCCAGAGGCTTCCTGACGAACGTTTCCGCCAGGAAAGTCTTGAGGCGCTCGATATCGGAAGGCGCCTTGGCGGAGATCCTCAACAGCGGGGCGGGGCCGGCAAACTTTTCGTGGACTTTTTCCAGGCCGAACGCCGGTGGAAGATCGCTCTTGTTGAGCAGGACCACGTATCGCGAGCCGCGCACGGCGTCGTAGACCTTGTGGTCCTCGCTGGTGAGGGGGCGGCTGTGGTCGATGAGCCACAGCACCACGTCCGCCTCGCCGACCGAGCGAAGCGTCCGTTCGATGCCGCACGATTCGATCTCATCCGGCTGGTTGCGGATTCCGGCGGTATCCAGGACCCGGACCTGGACGCCCGACAGAAGGAAGCTGTCTTCGATGACGTCCCGCGTGGTGCCCGGGGCCGCCGTGACGATGGCGCGGTCCTTGCCCAGGAGGGCGTTCAGCGTGGAAGATTTGCCGACATTGGGCTTGCCCACCAGCACCAGGGTGAGGCCCTCGCGCAGCATGCGGCCCTCGCCGTACCGGAGCAGCGCCTCCGTCAGGGGCAGCATGACGTCCCTTCGCAGTTCGTCGAGCAGGAACCGGAAAGCGTGCTCTTCCTGCTCCGCTTCTTCCGGGATGTCCTCGGCGAAGTCGATAAAGGCTTCGATCCGGCTTTGCACCTGGAGTATCGTTTCGCGCCAGCTTTCGATAACCGAGCGAAAGTCTCCGCGCAGATGCCGGTTGGCAAGGAGCAGCGCCTGTTCGGACCGCGACCGGATGATGTCGATGACCGCTTCGGCCTGGGAGAGGTCGATGCGGCCGTTGAGAAACGCCCTCCGGGTAAATTCGCCCGGCTCGGCCGGCCTGGCTCCGCAGGCCACCACCAGCCGCAAAATGCGATCCAGCACCGCGTAGCCGCTGTGGCAGTTGATCTCCACCACGTCCTCACGGGTGTAGGTGCCGGGGGCCGCCATGTAGGCGAGCAGCACTTCGTCGACGATCTCCCGCGTGTCCGGATTGATGATCCAGCCGTAGTTGAGCCGGTGCGATTCGAGCGTCTTGTCGGCGCCCGAACGGTGCCGGAACAATTGCGTCGCCACGTTGAGGGCGTCCGGGCCGCTGATTTTTATCAGGCCGATGCCCCCTTCGCCGATCGGCGTGGCTATGGCGCAAATGGTATCCTGAAGCAGTCGGAAATCCATGTCGGGGGTTTGGATCGCTTTCCCGGTGTTCTTATTCCGTAGCTTTGTCCTCGGCGGCTTTTTTGCCCGAAGGCTTCCTTGCCTTTTTCACCGGGTAGATCACGACGCGCCGAAGGTTGCCCTCGCCTTTGCTCTTGGTCCGGACCTCCGTGTCCCCTTTCAGAGCGAGGTGGATCACCCGGCGGTCCTGGGAACTCATCGGGCCGGTGGTGAGGGGCCGCTGCGATTTTTTGACCTTATCGCTCAACTGGAGCGCCAGGTCGGTCAGGCTGACCTCTCGCTTGGAGCGGTAGTTTTCCGTATCCACCACCACCGATACGTTCTCGCCGGCCTTGCGGGTCACGATCTTGGACACCAGGTACTGGAGCGCATTCAGGGTCTTGCCTCGCTTGCCGATCAAAAGCCCGGAACCGTTGCTGATGATATTGAGGTAGAAGCTGTCTTCCTTGGCTTCCCATTCGATCACGTTGGGAAGGTCGACATGCTTGAGTATTTCCGCCAGCACTTCCCTTGCTTTCTCGGCAATCAATTCGATGGGGGGCGTCTTGGTGGTCACGCGGATCTTGGCCTTTCTCGCCCCCACGATACCGAAAATTCCGGACGACCCCTTGGATATTATCTCGATTTCCAGCTTTTCGCGCGGAAGCTTGAGCTTCTGACAGGCCGCCGCTATGGCGTCTTCAATGGATTTTTCTTCGATTTCCAGTACCGACATTCTCTCCTCCGTCATACCGGGGGAACGGGTGGTGTAAGAAAATTTGCTCGGAGAGTAATTCTGCTAGGCAGCATGACGATTTATCCAATATTGCTGAGCGATCGAAAGAATGTTGTTAATAAACCAATATAGCACGAGACCGGACGGAAAGTTTATAAAGAAGAAAGTAAACATGACGGGCATGATGAGCATTATTTTTTCCTGTCGCGGGTCCCCGGTGCTGGGGGTCATTTTTTGCTGCAGGAACATCGTTATGCCCATAAGTATAGTGAGAACCGGAATTCCGTCAAGATGGCCGAGGAAGGGAAGGTTGACGGAGAATCCCACGTGCAGGCGGTCCGGGGCGGTCAGGTCGTTTATCCACAGCATGAACGGCTGGTGCCTGAGGTCCACCGCGGCATAGAGCATCCGGTAGAGAGCGAAGAACACCGGGATCTGGAGCGCCATCGGAAGACATCCGCCCAGAGGGTTGACCTTGTGGGTCTTGTAGACCTGCATGAGTTCCTGGTTCAGCTTTTCGCGGTTATCCTTATACTTTTCGCGGAGTTGCTGGATCTTGGGCTGGACCTTCTTCATCTTCTGCATCGAAGTGTAGCTCTTGTGGGTCAGGGGCCAGAAGATGAGCTTGATGAGCACCGTCAGAAGGATAATCGCCACACCGTAGTTGTGGACGAACGAATTGAACAGTTTGAGCACCACCAGCAGGGGCTTGGCCAGGAAGGAAAACCAGCCGTAGTCCACCGACGCGGACAGGTTGTGCCCGGCCTTCTTGAGGTAATCTATCTGCTTGGGGCCGGTATAGAGCCTCAGTTTTATGGTCTTCGTCTCTCCCTGCGCCAATTCCATCGGATCGCTGAGATAGACCGTCCGGATCACCCCTTTTTCCTGGTCCAGCAGCCGCGGCAGGATTTGGTAGCCGCCTTCGGGCGGAGGAACGAGTGCCTGGATGAAATAGTTGTTTTCGTAGCCCACCCAGTCATAGGGCGGCTGAGGCAGGTCCTTGGGGTTCTCGTTGGACTTGAGGTCCTTTTCCTTGAAGTACTTGAGCGATCCCTTCTCGTAAAAGGTGAGCTGGGACGGGTTGTAGTAAGTCGTATCGGCGTAGGGCTTGTAGTAAAAGCTGATCCCCACCTGGTCCACCAGCTTTTCGTTCAGGAGATTCTTGATCGCTATTGCGACGTCCACCACGTAGGAATCGGGAGTCACGGTAAAGGTCTTGGTGACCTGCACCTTTCCGGGCACTTCGGTGTGAAAGGATATGTTTTGGGGCTCCCCGCCGACCGGGACCTTGACCTCGGTCGGAGCGTCGCTCGAATAGGGCCGGGTGGAAAGCTGCCAGTCCTGGTGATGGAGAAGGTCGATGGAAAGCGGCAGGTCGAGCGTGTCCCGGGTGGAAATCATCTGGATGGGAGGCGAATCCGGGGCCACGGTTTCGCGGAATTTTTTCAGGGTGAAAGAACTTTCCCGCGCACCCTGGTCCACGACCTGCATTTTGAAAAGCGAATCGCCCATCGTCCACGTCTTGAGAGTGGAAAGGTCCACATGGGGGGAAGACGCCGCCTTGGGGACCAGGTTTTCAGGAACGGGGACCGGGGCCGGAGCGGTCTTGGGCGGGGCCTGGGGCGCCGTTGTCTGCTTCTGCTCTTCAGGGGGGTGCTGCACGGGCGGAGCGAAATAGATCTGCCACAGCATAAACAGTATGAAAGAAAGCGCAATTGCCAGAAAAGCTTTTGAATCCATCCAGGAATTCTCCAAGTTTCAGTGTTCGTTGTTCGTGCCCGCCTTCGGAGGCACGGGATCGTAGCCTCCGGGGTGGAAGGGATGGCAGCGCAAAATACGCCGCAGTCCCAGGTAGGAACCTTTTGCAGCGCCGTGCAGCTTGATTGCGTCAAGGGTGTAGGAAGAGCAGCTCGGATAAAAACGGCAGGCCCTGGGAAACAGCGGCGAGAGAATATACTGGTATCCCCGGATCAAACCGAGGAGCAGGTATCGAACCATCAGGTAGAGCCATCCTGTCTATTGACAACTGCCGTATCGAGAACCGGCCGGAACTCTGCCGACACGTCGGCGGGTGAAAGTTTTTCGGCCCCGGGCCTGGCAATCACCACAAAATCCCTGGCGGGCATCGGAATGCGGCTCTTTTCAAGTCTGAACCATTCGCGTACGACCCTCTTGATGCGGTTGCGCTTCGCCGCGCACCAAAACCTTTTCTGCACGATCAGGCCAAGACGGTGATGCTCTAAATGGTTTGGAATGAAATTCAGACCAAAATGGGGGGTCTTCGCGCGTTTGCCCGCCTTCTTCACGTGCTGGAATTCGGCGGGACGGTGCATTCTTTCGTGAGGCCGGAAGCTGAATTTGCCCCTCAAACAGGTTCCTCATCAACAAGTTCCGAGCCTTTCGGCCTTAGACCGAAAGACGCTTTCTGCCCTTCGCGCGGCGCCGTTTGATCACAAGGCGGCCTCCCCTGGTAGACATGCGTTCCAGGAAACCATGAGTGCGTTTTCTTTTGAGATTGCTGGGTTGAAAAGTTCTTTTGGACATAATTTTCCTCTGCTCCAGTATAGTCTTTCGCGCCGAATCGGAGGCGCGGGAAAGGTGCTGTATCGAGCGGCGAATGGTCCGAAAATGCAAAACAATATTGATAATCCCAACCGCCAACAATTGTCAAGCCCGCAGGCCGTTGCGGCGACGGTTTTTTTGCTCCCGCTCCGTCAGGCGCCGAACGGGTCCCAGCCGACGCGCCCGGCGAAGCCCCGTGCGCTTCCGGCGGACTTTTGCGCTTGCCTTTGTGTTAATGATTGCGGACACTAATTTCGCGTGTTATGAATGCGCCAAAAAAGTTTTGAAAGGAGAAGGAAAGCGAATGTTTCTCAACCGCCTGCTTGGGTTGATTTCGAACGACTTGGCCATAGATCTCGGAACGGCGAACACTCTCGTATACGTCAGGGGTAAGGGCATCGTTCTCACCGAGCCTTCGGTGGTTGCGGTCAGGAAGGACGGTCGCGGCGCCAACCGGGTGGTCGCGGTGGGCAAAGACGCCAAGATGATGCTGGGAAAGACCCCCGGCAACATCACGGCCATCCGGCCCATGAAAGACGGTGTCATTGCCGATTTCGAAGTGGCCGAGGCCATGCTGCGCTATTTCATCCGGAAGGTGCACAATCGCAGGAAACTCATCCGGCCGCGGGTCATCATCTGCATCCCTTCGGGGGTGACGCAGGTTGAAAAGCGGGCGGTGCGGGAATCGGCCGAATCGGCCGGGGCCCATGAAGTCTACCTCATCGAAGAACCCATGGCCGCCGCCATCGGGGCCGGGCTGCCCATCACCGAGCCCATCTGCAACATGGTGGTGGACATTGGCGGGGGGACGACCGAGGTGGCCGTGATCTCGCTTGCCGGCATCGTCTACAGCCGGTCGGTGCGGGTGGGCGGCGACAAAATGGACCTTTCCATTCTCCAGCATATAAAGAGAAAGTATAATCTTCTCATCGGGGAACGGAGCGCCGAGCTTATCAAAACCACCATAGGCAACGCCTACTCCACGGGCGAGACGGAGACCATGACCATCAAGGGGCGGGACCTGGTCACCGGCATCCCCAAGACCGTTGAAGTCAATTCCGACGAAATCAGGGAATCCATCCAGGAACAGATCGATTCCATACTGGAAACCATAAAGATCGCCCTCGAACAGACCCCGCCGGAACTGGCGGGCGACATTGTGGATCGCGGCATTGTGCTCACGGGCGGCGGGGCGCTGCTCAAAAATCTCGACCACTTTCTGAGGCTCCAGACCGGGCTGCCGATCATGCTCACCGAAGATCCCCTGTCCACGGTGGTGATCGGTTCGGGCAAGGCGCTCGAAGACCTGGAAATCCTCAAGGATGTTCTGTCCTGACGGAAGTCGGAAGTCGGGTAACCGGAAGACGGATGGAAGACCATGGCCGCGGGACATTTGCAGGGCCGATCTCCGAGTACCTGTTTTCAAAACCTTATATTCTGACCTCCGATCTCCGTAATGCGGTATCGGATCTTCGCAGGCAGTGTCGATGAAAGTTTCCAGTGCAGGTACCTGGCTTCGCCGCTTGCGCGGCGCTGTGCTCATACT
>LUZZ01000060.1:0-9030 GCA_001603845.1 Syntrophobacterales bacterium Delta_01
CCCCCTGCCCCTCCCGCCAAGGGAGGGGAGTTCATGGAGCGTCGTCCCTAAAGCCAACAGCATTGCCGCCAAGGGAGGGGAGTTCATGGAACGGCACCCCTAAAGTCAACAGCATTGGGGAGGGAATGGGAGAGGGGGGCCGTAAGTGCCCGGAAATATGACACCGTCCCCTAACCCCTCCCATCGCAGGGAGGGGGATTTTCGTTCGTTTCACTATCGACGAACCTCGATATCCTTTTGGGCAACAACCCCGTGCGCGGTGTTCCTTTGACGAAACTTTTCCGAATCTTCTTGTAAATATTCGCTTAAAATGGGATTAATTGACTGAACCCCATGTTTTCCAATTTAATGCCATCTATCTTTTCCCGTGACGGCTTCCACCAGCCGCGCGGCCTGGTATTTGCATAAAATCAGGCGGATATGCCTTGTTTACAAAACCGTTGTCCGGGCTGTCACTACCATCAACACAGTGGGGAGGAAAGAAATGAGAGGCAAACATACCATCTGGATATTCCTGATCTGCCTTTTCCTGAGCCTTCCGGCTCCGGCCGCCGCCCAGAAGAAGGCATCGTCCTCCAGGCCGGCTGCAAGGGCGGCGAAGTCCCCGGTGGCCGCAGACCGGACAACCATAGAGCTGTTGCGCATCGAGCAGCAGAACCAGGAACTCATGCTGGCGGTGGACAGCGGGGATATCCCCGGAATTGAAAAAGCTCTGAAAGCCGGGGCGGAAATAAACGGCAGGGACCGTGAGGGCATGACTCCCCTGATGCACGCGGCGGTTCGCGGGAACCCCGAAGTGGTCGATGTGCTGCTGTCCAAGGGGGCGGGAATCAACCTGACGGACATCCTGGGGGTGACGGCTCTCATGCAGGCCGCTTGGGCGGGCCATTCGGACGTGGTCAGCATGCTCATCGCCAGGGGGGCCGATCCCGATCTCCAGAGCACCGTTGTCACTCCGGCCCTCAAGAAAAAGGGGGTCAACGCCCTGATGGGGGCCAGCATGAACGGGAATATTGAAGTGGTCAAAATCCTCCTCGCCAATGGCGTAAAGATAAACCACCAGGATTCCGAAGGGCAGACCGCGTTGATGCACGCGGCCAAGAACGGCCACGCCAGGGTGGTCGAGCTGCTGCTCTCCAGGGGCGCGAAGATGGAAATCAAGGACAAGTTCGGGCGGACCGTCCTCACGGTGGCCACCATGCACGGCCAGAAAGAAGCCGTGGCGGTGCTGCTGGCCAACGGGGCGAACCCGCACGCCAAAGACATCCACAACCTGAAGCCGATCGTCTACGCTTCGGCGCTCGACCAGTCGGAAATCTACAAGCTGCTGAAATCGGCCATGGCGCACAAAAGCGCCGTGCGGGGCGTTGCCTACAGGAAAGCGCCCAGCCAGTCGTACTAACGATAGCAGGCGGTCCGGCCTTCGCTTCTCCGGCAGTACGCACTGCGTGCGGGGAGAGGAGACCAGTGTCCGAACGCGCCGCAAGCCGCTGGAAAATACACGGGGGAACCGGATAAAACCGGTTCCCCCGTTTTGTTTCGAAAACCTATGGTCTCCGCAGGGCTAGAAAAGCGCGCTCGTGAACTCGTCCGGGTCGAAGGGCCGCAAGTCCTCGATGCTTTCCCCGATCCCGATATAGCGCACCGGCACCTTCAGTTCGTCGCAGATGGCTACGATCACTCCCCCCTTGGCGGTGCCGTCCAGCTTGGTCAATACGAGGCCGGTGATGCCGATTCCCTCCTTGAAAAGCCGGGCCTGGGAAAGGGCGTTCTGGCCGGTGGAGGCGTCCAGCACCAGGAAGACCTCGTGCGGGGCGGCGGCCATTTTCCGGTTGGCGATGCGATGGATCTTTTTCAGTTCCTCCATCAGGTTGACCTTGGTATGCATGCGGCCGGCGGTGTCCATGAGCATCACGTCCACGTCGCGGGCCACGGCGGCGTCCATGGCGTCAAAGATCACCGCGGAGGGGTCGGAACCGCTTTTCTGCTTGACGACCGGCGCGCCCACGCGCTCGCCCCAAATGGAAAGCTGCTCGATGGCTGCCGCGCGGAAGGTGTCCCCGGCCGCCAGCATGGTGCGAAGGCCCTGCCGGGTCAACTGGTGGGCCAGTTTCCCGATGGTGGTGGTCTTGCCCACGCCGTTGACGCCGATGATCATGACCACGAACGGCTTGTCTGCCCGGTAGTCCAGGGGCGGCGCATCCACGGAAAGGATGGCCTTGATCTCGTCCCGGATCTGCTCCCGGAGCTTGGCCGGGTCGCTCAACTCCCGGCGCCTCACCTTGTCGGCCACCTTCTGGAGGAGCGTTTCCGTGGTTTTCACCCCCAGGTCCGAGGTGATGAGGATCTCTTCCAGGTCGTCGAGCAGTTCCTCGTCGATTTCCTTCTTTCCGAGCACCAGCCGGTCGATGCGGTCCACGAACTTTTCGCGCGTCTTGTTGAGCCGCTGGCGGAGGCGGCCGAAAAAGCCCCCTTTTCGTGCCCTGCCGTTCGGGGTTTCATCCTCGGCTTCCTGTTCTTCGGGCTCTTCTTCGTCCCACGCGCCCGGGAATTCGTCGAGTTCGTCCGGCGCTTCCACTTCCATTTTGGCTTCGGCTTCAGGCTCAGGCTCGGATACCGGCTCGTCTTCCGGCTGTTCGGCGGAGGGCGGCTCCTCTTCGGCCGGGGTTTCCGGCCGGGCGGCCTCTTCGGTCTCCCGGTCCTCCTCCCAGAACTGGTCTTCCTCCCGGAGTTGCTCCTCCTCGCGGAGCTGCTCGTCCTGCTCCGGTCCGGGTTCCTGTTTTTTCTTTCTTCTGAACCACTTGATCATTTTATCTTCAGCGCCTCCGAAATCGTCTGGTTCGCAACGGTACATGCGGGACCGCAGCCCGAACAAGCCGGGGGAAACCGGTCCTGCCCGGTCAACGCGGATATTGGAGGCAGAACGCCGGTTAGTCAAGACCCTAATTCGCTCTCCGCATCTGCGGCGGCCGGTGCCGGGAAGGAGAACCGCGCGCTGTCCCGGCGGCCGCATCCCGCCGCTTCCCTTGACCCGCTGCCGGTCAGGGCCTATAAAAAACCGACAGGCCTCAACCGGGGCCGCTCGTAAGCCTCGAAAAATCCCGCCGCCGGCCGGTTACCGGCCGGCAGACGGGTGCAAACCGCAAATATTCGTCTCCGGGGAAAGCGTGTGCAAAGAATCCGGCGGGTCCCTTTCGGCAGTCTCCTGATAGCGGTCGTTTTTTTGCTGCTGGCTGCGGCATGCACCGGGGAGCGGAGCAGGAGGCTCACGTTCGCGGTCGGGGGGACGCCTTCGGAACTTGCTTTCTGGGACGGGCTGATGGATCGTTTCCAGGCCCGGACGGGCATCCGGGTGGAACTGCTCCGGCAGCCGTCCGGGACGGACCAGAGGCGGCAGGGGCTGGTCATTTCGCTGGCTTCGCGAAAAGGCGACCCGGACGTTTTCCTGATGGACGTGGTCTGGATCGCCCAGTTTGCGGCCTCCGGCTGGCTCGACCCGCTGGACGGGCCGGATGGGCCGGACCCGAAAGCCTTTCTGCCCGGAATAGTGGACCGGGCCGATCTCTATGGCAGCCGGCTCGTGGCGCTGCCGATTTTCGTGGATGCCGGGGTGCTCTACTATAGAAAAGACCTGCTGGAAAAAAGAGGCCTCGCTCCGCCCGAAACCTGGGACCGGCTCCTGAGGCTTGCCATCGACATCCAGAAGGAAGAGCGGAAAACCAACCCCGGTTTTTACGGTTTTGTCTGGCAGGGCGCCCAATACGAGGGGCTCATCTGCAACTTTTTGGAGGTGGCGGGTTCCAACAACGGGGGCATCGGCTTCAGGGACGGAAGAATCGTCCTGAACACCCCCGAAAACCTGGAAGCGCTCGCTTTCATGCGCGATCTTCCTCATCGCTGGCGGGTTTCGCCTCCCAGCGTCACGACCGAAATGAAGGAAGAGGAGGCGCGGCTGGCGTTCCAGCAGGGAAACGCGCTGTTCGAACGCAACTGGCCCTACGCGTGGCTGCTCCACGAGGTCCCCGGCTCCGAAGTCCGGGGCAGGACGGCGATCGCCCCCCTGCCGCATTTCCCTTCCGGCAGGAGCGTGTCGGCCCTCGGGGGGTGGCATGTGGGGATCTCCGCGTTTTCGGATGATAAACCGACGGCCCGGCAACTGGTGAGATACCTCGTTTCCTACGAGATCCAAAAAGAGTTGGCCATGAAGCTGGGAGTCTGTCCCGGTTTGAAAGATCTCTACCGCGACCCGGACGTCCTGGCGGTCCTGCCGCACTTCTCAAGACTCGGGGACATATTCCGGCACGCGCTGCCCCGGCCCTCCGTTCCCTATTATGCGCAGCTCTCCCAGGCACTGCAGCGCAATATCAACGCCGCCCTCACCGGGACCGTTTCCCCGCAGGAAGGCCTAGCTCGCGCCGAACGCGACGCCCGGGCCATCGCGGACCGCTACGCCCAGGGGAGCCCCCGCCCGTGAGACGATGGATCCCGGCAGAACTCAAAGAGGCGTCTCCATTCCTGCTGCCGCTTCTCGGCTTTCTCGCGGCGTTCGTGCTGGTGCCCGTTCTGGGGGCCGTGGTAGACAGCGTATTCAGGGACGTGACGTTTCTCGAACCGGGGTTCGCCGGTTTGGGCAACTACGCGTGGCTTTTGCACAATCCGGCGTTCCGGCAGTCCGCCGGGTTCACCCTGCTCTTCGTCCTGGTTTCCGTTCCCCTTGAAATGCTGCTGGGGCTCGCTTTCGCCCTGGTATTGAACGAGCGGCTCCCGCTACGCGGTTTTTTGAGAGCCTGCGTGCTCATCCCGTGGGTGGTGCCGGCGGCGGTTTCCGCCCGCATCTGGGAGCTGATCTACAACTACAGTTTCGGCCTGGCCAACTTTTTGTGGATGGCCACCGGAATACCGGCAGAGCCGGTAAACTGGCTGGGGACCGGCGCCGGCGCCTTCTTCGCCCTGGTGCTGGCCGATGCCTGGAAAACCACCCCTTTCGTGGCCGTGATCCTGCTCACGGGACTTTCGGCCATACCGGAAGACCTCTACCTGCAGGCCCAGGTGGACGGGGCGGGCCTTTTCACGCGGTTTACGAAAATAACCGTCCCCCTGCTGAAACCCGCCCTGGTGGTGGCCCTGATCTTTCGGACCATCGATTCGCTGCGGGTTTTCGACCTGATTTACGTGCTTACCGGCGGCGGGCCGGGCGGTTCCACCACCTCGCTTTCCCTGCACGGATACCGGTATTTCCTCCTGGGCGATTTCGGATACGGGTCGGCGGTTTCGGTGGTGCTTTTCCTGGTGGCGCTTTGCCTCAGCCTGGCAACCATGAAAGCAGGCGGTTTCGAACGGGTGATCCGATGAGGGAAGAAAAGCTCAAATCGTTGCTCCTGCTGGCCGGTTCGCTGTTCCTGGCGGTTTTTTCGCTGGCCCCCTTCGTGTACATGGTCGCCACCAGCCTCAGCGCCGATCCGCACTTTCTTGCGGCCCGCGCTCATTTCGAGTTCACCTGGGAGCATTACTATTCCATATTGACGGTCAAATCCCTTCACTTTCTCGACTACCAGGTGAACAGCCTGATCGTTTCGGCGTCCAGCGCGCTGGCGGCCGTCCTGATCGCAAGCCTGGCGGCCTTTGCGGTGACGCGCCTGGACTGGCCCGGCAAAGCCGCCGTCATGCTCTTCGTGGTGGCCGTATCCATGTTTCCCCAGATCTGCCTCATCAGCTACCTGTTCAAATTCATGGGGGCCGTGGGGTTGATCGACACGTATCCCGCACTGGTCCTTCCCTACATCGCCTGGACCCTGCCGCTCTCGCTTTGGGTCCTGGTGAGCTATTTCGCCGGCATTCCCCGGGACCTGGACCGGGCGGCCACGGTGGACGGCTGCTCGCGCGTCCAGGTGCTTCGCCGGGTGATCCTGCCCGTCGCCAGGCCGGGGGTCTTCTCGGCCCTGCTGCTGGCGTTCATATTTGCCTACAACGAATTTCTGCTGGCCCTGATGCTCACCACCGACCACCATGCCCGCACCATCCCGGTGGGGATCGCTTTTTTCGAGGGTCTGCACGGCCAGGTGCTGTGGGGCGAAATAACGGCGGCCGCAAGCTTCAGCACCCTGCCCCTGGTGGTCCTCATTCTCGTCTTCCAGCGCCACATCATGCAGGGCCTGACCATGGGAGCCATAAAAGGATGAACGTAACTCTCGCCCGCCTCACCAAGGAGTTCCATTCGGCCCGCGGCAGGGTGGCCGCCGTGAAGGACATCGGGTTCGAAATAGGGGACGGGGAATTTTTCGTGCTGCTGGGGCCGAGCGGGTGCGGCAAATCGACCACCCTGAATCTGATCGCCGGGCTGGAAAAGGCGACCGGGGGCGAGATCCGGTTCGGCGAAACGCTGGTGGCCTCCGCTGAAAAAGGGGTGCACTTCTCGCCGCGGGAGCGCAACGTGGCCATGGTTTTCCAGAGTTACGCCCTCTATCCGCACCTCAGCGCGTTCGAAAACGTCGCCTTTCCGCTGCGCATTGCGGGGCAGGGGGAGGCCGCGATACGGGAATCGGTCATGAAGGCCGCCGCCATGCTGGGGATCGAAGCCCTCCTGGACGCCAGACCCGCAGAACTGAGCGGAGGCCAGCGCCAGCGGGTGGCCATCGCGCGGGCCGTCGTGAGGCAGCCTTCGATTTTTCTCCTGGATGAACCCCTGTCGAATCTCGACGCCCTGCTGCGGGCATCCACCCGGGCCGAACTGAAAAATTTGCAGCGAAACCTCGGCATCACCACGGTCTACGTCACTCACGACCAGGTGGAGGCGATGAGCCTGGGAGACAGGATCGCTGTTCTGCGGGACGGGACCGTCGAGCAGTTGGGACGGCCGGAAGATCTTTACGAAAGGCCGGCCAACGCGTTCGTGGGAAGGTTTATCGGTTCGCCCCCCATGAACCTGCTGCATGTCTCGCCGGTCGAAGAGGCGGGCGTGCTGCGGCTGCAAATCGGAACGTCGAAGCTCGACCTGCCGGCCGAAAAACAGGCGCTCCTCAGGGCATCGGGGCAAAAGGAATGGCTGCTCGGCCTGCGGCCGGAATTCGTGCGGCCGGCTGCGGAAGCCCCGGAAACAGCGGGACGGGGCGCCATCCTGCCGGCGAAGATCGTTCAAGTAGAGCCCATGGGGAGGGAAAGCCTGGTTCATGCCGAGGTGGACGGGCAGGAAATCGGGTTTTTGACGGGCATCGGCTTCGGGAGGGACATCGAACCGGGCGCCGTCATGGATCTTTTGCTCGATCTCGCCCGGGCTCATTTTTTCACCACCGGCGGCAGCCGGGAATCCATTCGGCATCCGGGAGCGTGAAGGCGGTTCCGAATTGCGGTTTGATTTGGCGCTACAGGGGCGGTAAGCATTCGGCCGCACGCGCAAGCGCGTGCGGCCGAATGCAAGGGGGTGCGGGAGAAGCCTTCCCCCGCTCTTTTAAAAGTACGCCGATTGCTGGCGAGCAGGTCCTTTACCCGATGACCATCAAAACGTCGTCGGTCGATACTTCGGTACCCGGTTTTACCCGCACCTCGCGAACCGTTCCCGACATCTGGCTCGTAATGCTGTTGAGCATCTTCATGGCTTCGATCACCGCCACCGCCTGCCCGGCAAGGACCCGGCTTCCCGGGTTTACCTTGACCTCGACCACCAGGCCCGGAATGGGCGCCACCACCATGCACACGCCCCCGGCGGGCACGGCGGCCGGCGGAGCCTCCGGCAACTGGGAAAAGATCTGCGTCACCGGCGGCTCGGATGCAGCCGGAGCGGCCGAGGCAGCCGGTTGCGGGGCGGGCGCACAGGTGGTCCCGGATGCGACCTCCCCGAAGTTTTCTATCTTAACCTCGTAAGGGCTCATGTTGACCGTCACCATCGCCACGCCGTCTCGAATGGCGCCGATTTCGATATCGTATTTATTTTCCCCGACAGAAATGTGGTATTTCATTAGGATAACCTCGCGTCAATACTTTATTTTCTGTTTCCACGGCTGAACACCTGCAGCCTTTCGCTCATGATGCGGGCACGGCCCTCACTGCTCCAGGCGGGCGTTTCCGGGGGAGCGAACCGCAGGGGCGGCGCCTTCCTGTCGCGCATCAGGTGCAGGTGCAGCGCCAGGGCGATGGCCGCCGCCTTGCCCCGGTCCATGGGAGGCGGGGCGGTTTTTTCCAATGCCGCCGCCGCCGCGGCAGGTTCGACCAGGGCCGTTTCCGCCTCCGCCTTGGCCTTTACGGAGTGGTTCTCGATGCTTTGAAAAATCCTGCCCGCGGTGAGCATGCCGATCTCGAGCAGCATCAGCACCATGAAAACCCCGAAGAACCGAATGAACAGGGTGCCGATGGCGTAGCCCCAAAAGGAGTCCCTGGGACCCACGACGAGCACGACCTCGCCGTTCGCCTTGCCGTCGCGGTCAAGCGGTCCGCCGTCGGCGATCGTGACGCGGAGTTCTTCCACTCGCTCCCGCGGTTCGAGATGCTCCGCCTCGACCTCCGTCCAACGCTTCGGGGCATTGGGATTGAAGACCCAGAACTGGGTCGATTGATTGAAGTAGGTGGAAGCCACGGAAACCTGGATGTTCCCTCCCGGCTGAATGCCGCCTGCCTTGATCACGAAAAGGCCGGAGCGAAAATCCTTGATGTCCGCGTCCGGACCCTCGGCCTCGGCGAAGTCCATGTCTTCCACGGACTTGATCTCGCCGCCCGATACGGTGAAATCGATCTCGATACTCGACGTTTTCCCGCGAGGCAAGAGTTTGGCGGTGACGGTTTCCCCCTTGCGGGTGAACGTGGGTGCCGGCTTTTCCTGGTCTTCCCCGAAAGCCGCCCAAAGCGCCGACGGGCAGGCGAGCAGGGTCGCAAGGAGCAGCGGAACACAGCACCACAGGACTTTACGGATGTTTGATGGAGTCTGCATAATCTGCCCCTATTGAAACATGGC
Organism: Syntrophobacterales bacterium Delta_01; assembly: GCA_001603845.1. Taxonomy (GTDB): domain Bacteria; phylum Desulfobacterota; class Syntrophobacteria; order Syntrophobacterales; family Syntrophobacteraceae; genus SbD1. The sequence continues at coordinate 8,942 of LUZZ01000060.1, forward strand.
GATAAACATGCCGGCGGCGGCGGCCGAACCGATCACACCGGCCAGATTGGGTCCCATGGCGTGCATGAGCAGCCAGTTGTCGGGATCCG